>NZ_JAENSQ010000021.1:0-97748 GCF_016613125.1 Pseudomonas sp. MF6776 | reverse complement strand
GAACTCAGCAGTGAAACGATGCATCGCCGATGGTAGTGTGGGGTTTCCCCATGTGAGAGTAGGTCATCGTCAAGATTAAATTCCGAAACCCCAATTGCGAAAGCAGTTGGGGTTTTGTTTTGCCCGCGAAAAAGTTCTCGGGTGAGTCGAACCCTAGCTTTCACAAGCGTTGCCATTGGGAAAAACCTTCTTAAGTGGCCGAGCAGTTTTTGTTATGGTGCAACTCGCTTTTTTTCATGGACTGATTTTTCGCCAAAGGATAGGCACTCACTTATGCCAAAGAGTTGCTGTAGAAATGCCTGAACCCATCCCGATCAAGGATCACGAAAAAGAGACGCGTCTGGTCAACAAGCGGTTGATCGCCTGCGCCCTTTTTGTCTTCGCAGTCAGCTGCGCCCTGGTAGCGCGTCTGTACATCCTGCAAGTCGTGGAGTTCGACTACCACTCGACCATTTCCGAAAACAACCGTGTCCATGTCCTGCCGATCCCGCCAACACGCGGACTGATCTACGACCGAAACGGCGTGCTCCTGGCAGATAACCGTCCCAGCTACAATCTGACCATCACTCGCGAGCGCGCTATCGACGTCAATCAGGAGCTTGACGAGGTTATTGATCTCCTGCACCTCCCCGTCGAAGACCGTGCGGTGTTCGACAAAGCCATGAAACAGTCCCGTCATCCATTCACGCCGGTGACGCTGTTTTATGAACTGACCGAAGAGCAGATTGCCGTTTTGGCAGTCAACGAGTTCCGTCTGCCTGGGCTCGATGTCGAGCCACAGTTCGTTCGACATTACCCGCTCGGCATGCACTTCGCTCACTCCATAGGCTATGTCGGCCGGATTAACGAAAAAGAATCCAAAACCCTCGACTCGGTGGAATACCGTGGCACTCAGTCCGTCGGCAAGACTGGCATCGAACGTTTCTACGAAGCCCAGTTACACGGGCACGTCGGTTATGAGGAGGTTGAAACCAATGCCCAGGGCAGGGTGTTACGTGTGCTCAAACACACTGACCCTGTACCCGGCAAAAACATCGTCCTGAGCCTTGACGTGAAACTGCAAGAAGCCGCCGAAGCCGCCTTGGGTGGTCGTCGTGGTTCGGTCGTGGCGCTGGATCCGTCCACCGGGGAAGTGCTGGCCATGGTCAGCAACCCGAGTTTCGACCCCAACCTGTTCGTCACTGGTATCAGCTCCAAAGAGTATTCGGCGCTGCGTGATTCTATTGACCGGCCACTGTTCAACCGCGTGTTGCGCGGCTTGTACGCACCGGGCTCGACCATCAAGCCAGAAGTAGCGATCGCGGGGCTCGATGCAGGCGTTGTCACACCGCAGACCCGAGTCTTCGATCCGGGTTACTACCAACTTCCGGACTTCGATCACAAGTACCGTAACTGGAACCACAGCGGCGACGGCTGGGTGGACATGGACGCTGCGATCATGCGTTCCAATGACACCTACTTCTATGACCTGGCGCACAAGCTTGGCATTGATCGCCTGCACGACTACATGTCCATGTTCGGTCTCGGCGAAAAAGTCTCGCTGGACATGTTTGAAGAGTCTCCTGGTCTGATGCCATCCCAAGCCTGGAAACGCACTACACGTCGACAAGCATGGTTCCCGGGAGAAACGGTGATTCTCGGCATTGGTCAGGGTTATATGCAGGTCACGCCGCTACAACTGGCACAGGCCACTGCACTGATCGCCAACAAAGGCGTGTGGAACCGCCCACACCTGGCCAAGACTGTCGATGGTGTGGCGCCGGTCGATCAGAATCCGATGCCGAACATTCTGCTTAAGGATCCGCGCGATTGGGAGCAGGTCAACCACGGCATGCAGATGGTAATGCACGATGCCCGGGGCATTGCCCGTGCGGCGGCGGCGGGTGCGCAATATCGTATCGCTGGTAAAAGTGGTACGGCACAAGTGGTAGCGATCAAGCAGGGTGAGCGCTACAACCGCGCGAAGACGCTCGAGCGCCACCGCGATAATGCCTTGTTCGTCGGCTTCGCCCCAGCGGAGCACCCGAAGATCGCGATTTCGGTAATGATAGAAAACGGTGAGGCCGGTGGTCGTGTCGCCGGGCCGGTGGTACGGCAAATCATGGATGCCTGGTTACTTGATCAGGACGGACATCTCAAGCCGCAGTACGCGGCGCCGTCCAAAGCGCCGGATGATCCGCACGTGTAACCGGCAACAGCATCACAGCACATGCTCACGCAGGCTGGGGCTGTGCTGGAAGTTGTCGAGGTCTACGCCTGCATGCAAAGGACTAGTTGCCGCAACCGTACCGACGCTATCGCTGGCTTGCCAGCGATAGCGTCTTGTAGTCACTACAACAATCAGGCCCCTGGCACCGGGCAACTCATGTCACCTTCTTCACACTTCAAGTACTGCTTCAACGCTTCAACCCGCACCTTGGTCACAGCGGTCATGCAATTGCTATAAATCAGCGGATACACACTTCCGCCCGTCACGCCCGAAGACGAAAACTTGCACTCGGCATCACGAAAACCGATCCATGCGCGTTGCGCACTGACCAACAGCTTCTTGCCGTCAGGGTTGTCCTTCAAACGCCCGGTGATCTGCTGATACACAGCGTTCAATTCTTTGTCGGCAGCTTTGTAATCCTGCCCGGCGCACTGATTCATCGTCGCCTGATCACTGGCGTTGGCGCAGTCAACGGCGGCGTGGGTGAGGGTGGTGAATAGCAAAGGCGTCAGGGCCAGGAGCTGACGTGGGGACATGGAGATTCTCGCTGTGTCGAATGTAAGTGCAGAACAGTGTAGTGATTGCACAGGATCTATTCAGGTACTTGTTGTCTTGAGGCTTCCAGCAAGCGGTCCGCTGTAGCCGCAATCTCTTCACCGTCATGCAGCAGGTCCAGCCAATTGGCGGGAATGGCTCGAACGCCGTAGTGGGCGCCGGCCAGCTGGCCAACGATCGCTGCCGTGGTATCGGCGTCATCTCCCAGATTGGCGGCTTGCAGGATTGCCGCCGCAAAACTGTCGGTGTGCTGAAAACACCAAAGCGCTGCTTCCAGCGACTGGACGCAGTAGCCGCTACCGCAGATTTCGTCTATTGATTTCGTGAAATAGTTACCTCGAGCAATCTCCGCGACTTTCGGTTGGCTGAAGGTTGAGTCTGGCAAAAAGCGCAGTTCTGTTTTGGACGCTCCAAGCAGTGCTTTGTTGATCAGCTCTGCCAACAGTTGGCAGCTTTCGATTGCCTCGGGTGCTGCGTGGGTAGTTCGCGAACTTTCGCTGGAGAATTTTCTGACTTTCCGGTCGTCCGGGAAGTAAAACAGCACCACCGGTGCCAGTCGCATCAGAGAGCCGTTGCCAGCACTATTGGGCTCGGTCGACCCCGCAAAGGGCTCACCTGTTTGCTGGTATTGCGACAGCGCCTGACTGACGGTCATGCCGATATCAAAGCATTCGCCGGTCGAACTCAGGTAACCCCATTTCCACCAATTGAGATAGCGCCCCATTTGATCAGTGGCGTCGAAGCCGTTCTTGATCAACAGGCTTTCCGCCAGGCAGAGCGCCATCGAGGTGTCATCGGTCCACTGTCCAGGCTTGAGGTGGAAAGGACCGCCGCCGACCATGTCAGTCAATGGTTGGAATGAATGGCGTGGCTTGAACTCTACCGTGGTGCCGACCGCGTCGCCGCAAGCCAGACCTAGCAAGGCGCCACGATAACGTTCGGGGAGGGATGGCTGCATGATTCGTCCTTGTTCGGTTCAGCATCGATGGAAAAGGTATCAGCTTCACCCGCTGGGTTGTGGTGAAAATTGTTCGATTCACCAATGGAAAATGCAGCCGGATGTTTCCTGTCTTTTGCACAGCTGAACCGCTTTGATACAACTTCACCTTGGACATGTGGTCATACAAGCCTACTGTTCAGAACAGGAGGTGACGTATGAAACCAGTACCCAATAGTTTCGAACGCAAAATCACGCTCAAGGCGTCGCGTTCACATGTCTGGCGTGCATTGGTTGATGCCGAGGCGTTTGGCCAGTGGTTTGGTGTGGCGCTGGAGGGCAGGCGTTTTATTGCCGGAGAATGGACGCAAGGGCAGGTCACGTATCCGGGTTATGAACATGTGTTGTGGAACGTATTGATCGAACGGGTCGAGCCGCAGCAATTGTTCTCGTTCCGATGGCATCCGTATGCGGTCAATCCGAAGATCGACTATTCCCAGGAACCGACAACGCTGGTCAGGTTCGAGCTGGAAGACTTTGAGGGTGGCACGTTGCTCAAGGTGTCTGAGTCCGGTTTCGCGCACATTCCCGACATCCGCCAGAAAGAGGCCTATTACATGGACAGCCGTGGCTGGGAAGAACAGTTGAGCAGGCTTGAACAGTTTCTCGCGGAAAGCGCCCGGGCACGTGAGCGTGACGGTGGTTGAGAGCGCGATCTTCGACCCTTGGCTCAAACGCTGGTCACTGGTGCCGGACGGGGCACCGATCATCACCCCCGGCAGCCGTTTGTTGCCGGTGCGCCTGGGTGATGCGCCCGCCATGCTGAAATTGGTCGATGATACGGATGAGAAGTACGGCAACCTGCTGATGATTTGGTGGGATGGCGACGGTGCCGCACGGGTGTTGGCTCATCATGAGGATGGCTTGCTGATGGAGCGGGCCATCGGCAGGCGTTCGTTGATGCATATGGCGATGAACGGCGAGGACGACGAAGCCAGCCGCATTCTGTGCAAAGCGTTGGCACGTTTGCATACACCACGCGCGATACCGGCACCGCCGCTGTTGGAGTTGACGCCGTGGTTTGCTTCTCTGCGAGTGGCGGCCGCACAAGAGGGCGGGCTCTACGCCTTGAGTCTGCAAACCGCCGAAGCCTTGCTTGCCGACCCGCAGGAGGAGGTGGTACTGCACGGTGACATGCACCACGACAACGTTCTGGATTTCGGTGCGCGCGGCTGGCTGGCGATTGATCCGAAACGGGTTAGGGGAGAGCGCGGTTTCGACTACGCCAATCTGATCTGTAACCCGGATCTACCGAGCGCCGGCGACCCTGAGCGCCTCCAGCGGCAAGTTGAAGTGATCGCCGAGGCCGCAGGGCTTGATCGTCGCCGACTGCTGCAATGGGTGCTGGCGTTTGCCGGATTGTCCGCTGCCTGGTTTCTGGAGGATGGCCTGCAGAATAGGGCCTCTGGGCAGTTGAAAGTCGCGCAAATCGCGGCGGGCATGCTCAATGCCTGACCCTTCTAAGGGTTTTCGGAAGTGCTTCTATGGCGAATGTCTTACACGCGATGGTAGCTATTACGACTATTGTCGATTGGATCCACCACGTAATCTACGTCCATCAACTGAAGCACAGGGAGTACTTCAGGATCAAGGATGATCGACCATTGCAAGGATCGCTGCCGACAGGGAGTCGATAATGGTCTTGGGAAAAACCCGCTTCGGCGGGTTTTTTTTCGCCCCAAGAAAAGTACGGAACCCTGTAGGAGCTGCCGAGCTCACGGCAGTTCCTACAGGGGGCACGTGTTTATGAAGCGATTAGCTGCCGCAGCACATAATGCAGAATCCCCCCTGACTTGAAGTACTCCACTTCATTCAGGGTGTCGATGCGGCACAGCACTTCGATTTTCTCCTGTCGCCCGTCTTCACGAGTGATCACCAGAGGCAGGTTCATGCGTGGTGTCAGGGATACGCCGGTCAGGCCTTGAATCTCGAAGGTTTCCTTGCCGGTCAGGTTCAGACTCTTGCGGTTCTGATCGAGTTTGAATTGCAGCGGCAAGACGCCCATGCCCACCAGGTTGGAACGGTGTATGCGCTCGAAGCTCTCGGTGATCACGGCTTTGACGCCCAGCAAATTGGTTCCTTTGGCCGCCCAGTCGCGGCTGGAGCCGGTGCCGTATTCTTGCCCGGCAATCACCACCAGCGGTGTTCCGGACGCCTGATAGCGCATGGCGGCATCGTAGATCGGCAGTTTCTCACCGGACGGAATGTAGATCGTGTTGCCACCTTCTTCGCCGCTGAGCATCTCATTGCGTATACGAATGTTGGCGAAGGTACCGCGCATCATCACTTCGTGGTTGCCGCGACGTGAACCGTAAGAGTTGAAGTCCCGCGGCTCGACGCCTTTTTCGCGCAGATAACGCCCGGCCGGGCTGTCAGCCTTGATGTTGCCGGCAGGGGAAATGTGGTCGGTGGTCACCGAGTCGCCGAGCAGCGCCAACATCCGCGCCCCCTTCACATCCTTGATCTCTGGCAACGGGCCGGAAATGTCGTCGAAGAACGGTGGATGCTGGATGTAAGTCGAATCGTCCTGCCACACATAGGTGGCGGCCTGTGGCACCTCGATGGCTTGCCACTGTTCGTCACCGGCAAACACTTCGGCGTATTCCTTGTGGAACATGGCAGTGCTGACCTGACTCACCGCGTCGGCGACTTCCCGGCTGCTTGGCCAGATGTCACGCAGGTAAACCGGATTGCCCTGTTGGTCGTTGCCCAGCGGTTCGCTACTGATGTCGGTACGAACCGTGCCAGCCAAGGCATAAGCTACCACCAGCGGTGGCGAGGCCAGCCAGTTGGTTTTCACCAGTGGGTGCACGCGGCCTTCAAAGTTGCGGTTGCCGGACAGCACCGAAGCGACGGCGAGGTCAGCTTTCTGGATGGCTTTTTCGATCGGTTCCGGCAATGGCCCGGAGTTACCGATGCAGGTGGTGCAGCCATAGCCGACCAGCGAAAAACCAAGCTGGTCGAGGTATTGCGTCAGCCCCGCCGCCTTGTAGTAGTCAGTGACCACTTTCGAACCTGGCGCCAGCGAACTCTTTACCCACGGTTTGCGCGTCAGGCCTTTCTCCACGGCTTTTTTCGCCAAGAGCCCTGCAGCCATCATCACACTCGGGTTGGAAGTGTTGGTACACGACGTGATCGCAGCGATGACCACCGCGCCGTTTTTCAGGCGATAGGTGTGGCCGTCGTGTTCATACTCCGTTTCGCCGACCAGATCGGCATTGCCCACCGCGACGCCGCCACCGCCCTCGCTTTCCAGGCGTCCTTCTTCCTTGCTCGTCGGTTTGAATTGCAGGTCAAGGAAGTCACTGAAGGCTTGTGCGACATTTGGCAGCGAGACGCGGTCTTGCGGGCGTTTCGGCCCTGCCAGGCTGGCCTCGACGCTGCCCATGTCCAGCGCCAGACTGTCGGTGAACACCGGCTCCTGACCGGGCAGACGCCACAACCCCTGGGCCTTGGTATACGCCTCCACCAGTTTCACCACTTCCGTTGGCCGTCCGGACAGACGCAGGTACTCCAGCGTTACGTCATCGACCGGGAAGAAGCCGCATGTCGCACCGTATTCCGGGGCCATGTTGGCGATGGTCGCACGGTCAGCCAGCGGCAGGTCGGCGAGGCCATCACCATAAAACTCGACAAATTTGCCGACCACGCCTTTCTTGCGCAGCATCTGCGTAACGGTCAGCACCAGGTCGGTGGCGGTGATGCCTTCCTTTAGTTTGCCGGTGAGTTTGAAGCCAACCACTTCCGGAATCAGCATCGACACCGGTTGCCCGAGCATCGCCGCTTCCGCTTCGATCCCGCCGACACCCCAGCCGAGCACGCCGAGGCCGTTGATCATGGTGGTGTGGGAGTCGGTGCCAACCAGCGTGTCGGGAAAGGCGTAGGTGCGGCCGTCTTCATCCTTGGTCCACACGGTGCGGCCGAGGTATTCGAGGTTGACCTGGTGGCAGATCCCGGTGCCCGGCGGCACTACGCTGAAGTTGTCAAAGGCACTTTGCCCCCAGCGCAGGAAGGCATAGCGTTCGCCGTTGCGCTGCATTTCGATGTCGACGTTCTGCTCAAATGCGCTGGGCGTGGCGAACTTGTCGACCATCACCGAGTGGTCGATCACCAGATCCACCGGGGATAGCGGATTGATTCGCTGCGGATCGCCGCCGGCCTTGGCCATGGCCGCGCGCATCGCCGCGAGGTCGACCACGGCGGGGACGCCGGTAAAATCCTGCATCAATACGCGGGCAGGGCGGTACTGGATTTCCCGGTCGGAGCGACGCTCCTTGAGCCACGCAGCAATTGCCTTGAGGTCGGCGCCGGTGACAGTTTTTTCATCTTCCCAGCGCAGCAGGTTTTCCAGCAGGACTTTCAGCGACATTGGCAGTTTGTCGATATTACCCAAGCTTTTGGCAGCATCCGGCAAACTGAAATAGTGGTAGGTTTTGTCGTCGATTTTTAGTGTTTTAAGGGTCTTCAGGCTATCTAGGGACGGCATTGCAATCACTCCTTTGAATCCGCACTGCTACGGATTGAGGGGACGGGCAGAGCTATCAACGTAGCCCTGTTTTCATTAGCTGGCTAATAACTGGACTCTATGAAGAGAACCAAGGTTCCGACATCGGCTATCATGCGCCGGTTTTCGTGACAGGCTTTGCTTCAACGCAAGGCCTGAGCATCGCGCAGGGGCCGAATGTTCGCCCGCTGCTCAGGAGTAAGAATGAACACCCTATTCATGCATTGCCGGCCAGGTTTCGAAGGCGAAGTCTGCTCGGAGATTTCCGACCTTGCTGCCCAGTTGAACGTGTCCGGTTACGCCAAGGCGAAAACCGCCACTGCGTACGCGGAGTTTGTCTGCACCGAAGAAGACGGCGCCGAGCGTCTGATGCGCGGTCAGCGTTTCGCCGAGCTGATCTTTCCGCGCCAATGGGCGCGCGGCGTTTTCATTGATCTGCCGGAAACCGACCGCATCAGCGTGATCCTCGCGCACATGGCCGAATTCCCGGTGTGCGGCAGTCTGTGGCTGGAGGTCGTCGATACCAACGATGGCAAAGAGCTGTCGAACTTCTGCAAGAAATTCGAAGGCCCGCTGCGCAAGGCGCTGACGGGTGCCGGCAAACTGGTTGAAGACGCAAACAAGCCGCGTCTGTTGCTGACATTCAAAAGCGGCCGTGAAGTATTTCTGGGTATGGCTGATGCCGGTAACTCGGCGATGTGGCCAATGGGCATTCCCCGCCTGAAGTTTCCGCGTGAGGCTCCAAGCCGTTCGACGTTGAAGCTGGAAGAAGCCTGGCACCATTTCATCCCGCGTGATCAGTGGGAAGATCGTTTGCACAGTGACATGACCGGCGTTGACCTTGGTGCAGCGCCCGGTGGCTGGACCTGGCAACTGGTCAACCGCGGCATGCTGGTGACCGCTATCGACAACGGCCCGATGGCCGAAAGCCTGATGGAGACCGGCCTGGTGCAACACTTGATGGCGGACGGTTTCACCTTCAAGCCCAAGCAGCCGGTGGACTGGATGGTCTGTGACATCGTCGAGAAACCGGCGCGTAACGCGGCGATGCTCGAAGAGTGGATCGGCGAAGGGCATTGCCGCGAGGCGGTGGTCAACTTGAAACTGCCGATGAAGCAGCGTTATGCCGAAGTGAAGCGTTTGCTTGAGCGCATTGCCGATGGTTTCAAGGCGCGCGGTATCAAGGTCGATATCGGCTGCAAGCAGCTGTATCACGACCGCGAGGAAGTGACCTGCCATCTGCGCCGGCATGACGTGAAGAAAACCAAATCCCGCTAAATGCAAACGCCCCCCGTGCAGGAGCTGCCGCAGGCTGCGATCTTTTGATCTTTCAAAAAGCAAAGATCGCAGCCTTCGGCAGTTCACAGGGGATTAGTGCGAAGCCACAGGTGACCGAGCACCCGGCAATGCGCGACAATGCCGGCCAGTTTCAGGAGTTAATCATGAGTGAAATGATCGATACCCCGGTCGACGGCACCCTCGACGCTACCGGCCTCAATTGCCCGGAGCCGGTAATGATGTTGCACCAGCACATCCGTGATCTGGTACCCGGTGGCCTGCTCAAGGTGATCGCTACGGATCCCTCGACCCGCCGCGACATTCCCAAGTTTTGCGTGTTTCTCGACCATGAACTGGTCGGCCAGCACGAAGACGCCGGGACTTATCTGTACTGGATCCGCAAAAAACAAGCCTGAGCCTCAGGCCAACGCTAAACCAAATGTGGGAGCCAGCCTGCTGGCGATGTGGTAGTCAATTCAACGTCTATGTTGACTGACTCTCCATCATCGCCAGCAGGCTGGCTCCCACATTTTTTGTCTCGCGTAAAAGGACTCAGCCCAGCGAGCGACTGATCCGAATGCGCTTGCGCGCGCTGCGAGTCAAGCGGATCGACAGCATCAGCGCGGCGCAGCTCAGGCCGACGATAAGACCCTGCCACAACCCGCTCGGGCCACGCGGCTCGCCGAGCCAGTCGGTCAGGCCGAGGGCGTAACCCACTGGCAGGCCGATGCCCCAATAGGCGAACAGCGTCAGGATCATCGTTACTCGCGTGTCCTGATAACCGCGCAGCGCGCCGGCAGCGGTGACCTGGATCGCGTCGGAGAACTGGAACAGCGCCGAATACACAATCAGCATCGCCGCGATATGAATCACTGTCGGGTCAGCCGTGTAAATCGCCGCAATCGGCTCACGCAGCAACAACATCATACTCGCCGAGAGACACGCATAGGCCAGTGCAGTCCCCATGCCGACGCCGGCGGCGAAACGCGCCTCGCGTGGTTCCTCACGGCCCAGGGCCTGACCGACGCGCACGGTCACGGCCATGCCCAGCGAATAAGGAATCATGAACACCAGTGAGCTGACGTTCAGCGCAATCTGGTGCCCGGCGACCACGGTAGCGCCGAGGCTGCCGATCAACAGCGCGATCACCGCGAAGATGCTCGACTCGGCAAACACCGCGATGCCGATTGGCAAACCGATGGCCAGCAGACGCTTGATCACCGCCCACTGCGGCCAATCGAAACGGCTGAACAATTCACTCGAACGATACGCCGGGGCCCAGCGCTCATAACCGGCCAGACCCAGCGCCATCACCCACATCACGATCGCCGTGGCCCAGCCGCAACCGACGCCGCCCATGGCCGGCACGCCAAAGTGGCCATAGATGAAGATGTAGTTGAGGGGAATATTCAGCGCCAGCCCGCATAAACCCAGCACCATCGCCGGACGAGTACGACCGAGGCCGTCACTGAAGCAGCGCAGCACATGATAGAACGCCACCGCCGGCAAACCGCTGGCTATGCCATGCAAGTACTGCATGCACGGGCCGATCAGCTCGGGATCGACATTCATCAAATGCAGAATCGGCTCTGCGGCAACCAGCATCGCGGTAGCGATCAAGCCCACTACCAGCGCCAGCCACAATGCCTGGCGCACGATCGGACCGATCTCGCTATGGGTTCCGGCGCCGTAACGCTGGGCGACTTTGGGAGTGGTGGCCAGCAGGGTGCCGGTCATCAACAGAAATACCGGCACCCAGATCGAGTTGCCCAGTGCTACCGCCGCCAGATCCTTTGGACCGACGCGCCCGGCCATCACCGCATCGACAAAGCCCATGGCCGTGGTTGCCAGTTGCGCGATGATGATCGGCACCGCCAGGGCAAGCAGAGTCTTGAACTCCAGGCGAATCCGCGCGGGGCGGGAGAGGGAGAGGGCGACAGGTTGGTCAGTTACAGGATTCACAGGCAAAGCGTCCACAGATGTTGATGCGCAAGGCGGCGCATTCTACGCCGCTGACGTGTTGGTCAGGAAAAATCCTGTGTTGCGGATTTGTAATCACTCATGGCTTTGCGCCGTCCTCGCCACAGGGGGCATGTCGTTGTCGTGATTGGAATCAAACCCCGCTGGCCCAACCGCGTATCTGCACCTAAACTGCCGATCCGCCCAAGGAGCCCGCCATGCTGATTGTTGCTGACGAAAATATCCCGCTGCTCGATGCCTTTTTTGCCGGTTTTGGCGAGATCCGCCGAGTGCCCGGCCGTTCCATTGACCGTGCGACGGTCGAGCAGGCCGACGTGTTATTGGTGCGTTCGGTGACCAACGTCAACCGCGCGCTGCTCGTGGGCAGCAAGGTTCGCTTCGTTGGCACCTGCACCATCGGCACTGATCACCTGGATCTCGAATATTTCAACGAGGCGGGCATCACCTGGTCGAGCGCGCCCGGCTGCAATGCCCGAGGCGTGGTCGACTATGTGCTCGGCAGCCTGATGACGCTTGCCGAAATCGAGGGCGTTGATCTGACTCAGCGTACTTACGGAGTCGTCGGCGCCGGTGAAGTCGGTGGGCGCCTGATCAACGTCTTGAAGGGCCTGGGCTGGAACGTGAAAGTCTGTGATCCGCCACGTCAGGCTGCCGAGGGGGGGGATTACGTCAGCCTGGAGCAGATCATCGGACAGTGCGACGTGATCAGCCTGCACACACCGCTGACCCGCAGCGGTAACAGTGCGACTTGGCACCTGTTCGATCAACAACGTTTGCAGCAACTCAAACCTGGCGCGTGGTTGATCAACGCAGCGCGTGGGCCGGTCGTGGATAACGCTGCGCTACGCGAAGTGCTACTGGAGCGCGAAGACCTGCAAGCGGTGCTCGATGTCTGGGAGGCCGAACCCGAGGTCGATGTGGCTCTTGCCGAACTCTGTGTGCTGGCCACGCCGCACATTGCCGGTTACAGCCTCGACGGCAAGCAGCGCGGCACGGCGCAGATTTATCAAGCGTACTGCGAGTTCATTGATCAGCCTGCGAGCATCCAGCTCAATGACCTGCTGCCGGCGCCGTGGTTGTCGCAAGTAACCTTGCATGCCGACAGTGATCCGGCCTGGGCGTTGGCGATGTTGTGCCGTGGCGTGTACGACCCACGCCGGGATGACGCGGATTTTCGCCGCAGTCTTGTAGGCAATGTCGCCGAGCAACGTGCGGCGTTCGATGTTTTGCGCAAGCAGTATCCGGTTCGGCGCGAGATTGAAGGGTTGAAAGTACGGATCGAGGGGCATTCGCCAACGTTGCGCCAGATCGTGACAGCGCTCGGAGCAGTAGCTCTCTAGCCCATTCCCCCGTAGGGCGGAAGCAGGCATAAAAAACCCGGCCAGATGGGCCGGGTCAGGAAGACGGTGGCTATATCACTCTTGTTCGGCAGGCTTGACCAATCGCTTCTCCAGTTCGCGGCAAGCGTCCTGGATCATGTCTTCAGTGATCGGTACTTCGCGGCCTTTTTCATCAATAATCGAGCAACCCAGAGTCTGGCCGGGTTTGGTACGGATCACTTGAATCTTGTCTTCGCTGCTTTGTTGCAAGGACATGGCCTGTCTCCTCATCAGGTTGTGCGCCTAGGTTAAAACCCCCACGTGACCGGGCTGTGACAGCTCCCTGCGATCCGTCGGCGGCGGCATCTCTACTCAAACAGAAATGACCGCTCGCCTCAATCGGGACTTTAGACCAATAGCAACTATGGCCTAGTCTTTGGGGGCATATTTAAACTGACTCATTGTGATTTACAGAGTTCCACCCCATTTGAGTGTGTAGGCTGGCCCTATCCATAAGCACACGTGTGAACCCGAATGATCTCGATGCTTTCCTCGCGGCACCGGCGCGCCTTGCGCCTGACCAGTCATTTCCTCGTGCCTTATCGCTGGCAGGCCTTCGGTGCGCTGCTCGCATTGATCGTCACCGCCGGCATCACCTTATCCATGGGGCAGGGCATCAAGTTGTTGGTTGATCAGGGTTTCATGACCCAATCGGCGGATTTGCTCAACCAATCCATTGGACTGTTCATGCTGTTGGTCCTGGGCCTCGCGGTCGGCACCTTCGCCCGGTTTTATCTGGTCTCCTGGATCGGCGAACGTGTCGTCGCCGACATCCGTCGACAGGTGTTCAACCACCTGGTGTACCTGCATCCCGGTTTTTACGAAGACAATCGCAGCTCGGAAATCCAGTCACGCCTGACAGCAGATACGACATTGCTGCAATCGGTGATCGGCTCGTCGCTTTCGCTGTTTCTACGCAATCTGTTGATGGTGATCGGCGGCATCGTTCTGCTGTTCATCACCAATCCCAAACTCACCAGCATCGTGGTGATCGCGCTACCGCTGGTGATTGCACCGATCCTGATTTTTGGTCGACGTGTGCGCAATCTGTCGCGACAGAGCCAGGACCGGATCGCCGACATTGGCAGCTATGTGTCCGAAACCCTCGGCCAGATCAAAACCGTGCAGGCGTACAACCATCAAATACAGGACGAGCAACGTTTTGCCTCAACGGTCGAGCAGGCTTTCGAGACCGCACGCAAACGGATCTTCCAGCGTGCCTGGCTGATTACATTGGTGATCGTGCTGGTGCTTGGCGCTGTCGCGGTGATGTTGTGGGTCGGTGGTATGGACGTGATCGCCGGGCGGATTTCTGCCGGTGAACTGGCGGCGTTTGTGTTCTACAGCCTGATCGTCGGCAGCGCGTTTGGTACGTTGAGTGAGGTGATCGGCGAGCTTCAGCGCGCTGCGGGTGCCGCCGAGCGGATTGCTGAATTGCTGCGTTCGGAAAATATCATCCAGCCACCGGAGACTGGATTGGTGACATTGCCCGCGCGCGTGCGCGGTGAGCTGGAATTGCAGGATGTGTGCTTTGCCTACCCCTCGCGTCCAGAAAGCTTCGCAGTCGATGGCTTGAATCTCACGGTCAGGGCCGGCGAAACCCTGGCGCTGGTAGGACCATCCGGCGCGGGTAAATCCACGGTGTATGACTTGCTGCTGCGCTTTTACGATCCTCGTGAGGGCCGGATTCTACTGGACGGCGTGCCGCTGACCAGCCTCGACCCGCTGGATCTGCGCCGTTGTTTTGCCCTGGTTTCACAAACGCCAGCACTGTTTTTCGGCAGCGTGGAGGAGAATATCCGCTATGGCTGCCCAACGGCCACGCTTGAGCAGGTCAAGGAAGCGGCGAGAATCGCCCACGCCCACGACTTCATCGAGCAAATGCCTGACGGCTACCAGACACATTTGGGCGACGGCGGGCTTGGACTTTCCGGCGGCCAACGCCAGCGTCTGGCCATCGCTCGGGCGTTGCTGGTCGACGCGCCGATTCTGTTGCTGGACGAAGCCACCAGCGCCCTTGATGCGCAAAGCGAACACCTGATCCAGCAAGCCTTGCCGAACCTGATGCAAAACCGCACCACGCTGGTCATTGCCCATCGCTTGGCCACCGTAAAAAATGCCGACCGGATCGCGGTGATGGATCAAGGCAAACTGGTCGCGGTGGGTACACATCAGGAATTGATTGCGAGCAATCCGTTGTATGCGCGGTTGGCGGCGTTGCAGTTCAACGATGGACAGGCGGCCGTCGTGTAGACGCTGCCCCAGGTTGTGACCTTTTGATCTTTGCACGTTACAAAAAATGCCCGTATCTCGCGATACGGGCATTTTTTATTACTCGGCGTTAGCCTGCTGATCACTGATCATCGAAATAGCGTTCATGCCAATCCACCAGCGGCTGCGGTGAGTTGAGCTTCTGGCCGTAGATCACCGAATAGGACAGCACGTTCTGTACGTACTGGCGCGTTTCGTCGAACGGGATGCTTTCCACCCACACGTCGAAGCTCAGGTGATCGGCGCCGCGCAGCCATTGACGCACGCGTCCGGGGCCGGCGTTATAGGCGGCGGAGGCGAGGACACGGTTGCCATTGAACTGGCTGTGCACCTGGCTCAGGTAAGCGGCACCGAGCTGGATGTTCTTGTCCGGGTTCAGCACTTGCTGCGGCGAGGCCAGGGGGATGTTGAACTTGCGTGAAGTTTCCTTGGCGGTGCCGGGCATCAATTGCATCAGGCCGCTGGCGCCAACGCCGGAGCGGGCGTCGTCCATGAACGCACTTTCCTGACGGGTGATGGCGAACACCCAGCTCGAATGCAGACCACGAACCTTGGCCTCACGCACCAGGGTATCGCGGTGGGCCATCGGGAAACGGATGTCCAGATCGTCCCAGTATTGCGCCTGACTGATGGTGCGGATCGCCGGGAAATACCACTTCAGGTCGTAGGCCAGTTTGGCCTGGGCAACCATTTCGTCGCGGTTGAAGTGACGGCTGACGTGGTACCACTCGCGGCGTCCGTCGACGATCTGCCCGCGTGCATGGAACTCAAGTGCGCGGCGCACGCCGGGCGTGTTGCGTACCTTGTTGATCAGTGCCTGGCTAAGCACCAGCGGTTTATTGTTCAGCGAGTAAGGAGATTGCGAACGGTCAGCGGCGAGGAAACCGTAGAAATCACGCTCGCGCGAAAGATTTTTGTACAGGGGCTGCGCTTCCGGGTTCTGCGGTTGCGCCAGCTCAAGACTGCGCGCCTGCCAGTAACGCCAGCGGTTGGTGGTAGCCAGATCCTGCGGCAGACGGCGGGTCAATTGATAAGCATCGTCCCAGCGCGCCAGACGAAGAAGCAGGCGCAGGCGCCATTCGGAGACGGTGTTGTCACGCAGTTCCGGGTCGTATTTGGTCATCACGTCCAGTGCGCGGCTGTCGAAGCGGCGGGCCAGCGTCAGGCCGATTTCCCTGGCGATCGCGACTTTCTCATCACGGGAGAAATGCATGCTGCTGGCGTATCCGTCGAGCAGCGCCATGGCTTTGTCCGGATCCTGACGGGCGAGGCGGCGCAGGCCGAGGCTGACAACATCGGACATCGGCTCATCGGCCGGAGTAAAACGCGACGGCTGGTTGAGCAGTTCGGGTTTCTGCGCCACATCCACCAACAGGCGACCACGGGGGGCGAGGGTGGTCAGGCCGTTGATCAGGCTGTTGGCCAGCGGATAGTTGCGCGCCTGGGCGGCAAGCTTGGTGCGCTCCCAGCGCTTCTGTTCGGTCAGTTGACCCTCGGCGGCCCACATGCCGAACAGTGCATCGCACGCGGCGGGTTGCGACTTGCCGGTCAGCCAGAGCTTTTCGGTGGCGGCGTAACCTTCGGTCTTTTTGTTGTGGCTGATCTGGTACTGCGCGTTCAGGCAGTCCAGTTCGGTGAAATTGAGCTTGGGATCGTAATACTTGACGAAGGTCGCCCAGTCACCGCGATCGGCCAGCCAGCGCAACCAGCGCAGCTTCATCCAGTTGGCCTGGGGCAGGTCACCGTGCTCGGCGAGGAATTTCTCTATTTCCGCATTGCTGGCGCTTTTCAGGCGTGCGGTCAGCTCGTCGTAAGCAAGATACGGCTCGAGGGGGTAATCGGCCAGCGCCTGGCTATAGCGCATATATGGGCCGGTATCGCCCTTGGCCAACGCGCGTTTGGCTTCATCGTAATACTGACGCTGGGTGGACAGGTCCACCGCCTGGGCGGATTGAACGGCAGCGGCGGAGAGTAGCAAACAGGACAAAACACTGAAGAGGCGACTGCGCATGAGACATCCGGGCAGAGAAATCATGACAAGTGCCGACATCAATCAGCACTGAATTATCTGTAGCTTAGCCTTTTGCCGGCGAGCGGCGAAAGCTTTGCGGGCCTTGCAGCACAAGTTCGCAACAAATGTTGTGCAGAGTGCTTCGACAGACAAATTGCCGGCCTGCTGAAGCCTCAAGTCAGGTAGAATGCGCCCCCGGTTTTTGGAGAAGCTCATGACCCTGCTCAAATTCAGCGATGTGTCCCTTGCGTTCGGCGCTATGCCGTTGTTGGACAAGGTGTCCTGGCAGATCGCCCGTGGTGAGCGGGTGTGCATCATCGGCCGCAACGGCACTGGCAAGTCCAGCATGATGAAACTGGTCAAGGGCGACCAGAAGCCTGATGACGGCTCGGTGTGGCGTGCCCCCGGTCTGAAAATCGGCGAACTGCCGCAAGAATTGCCTGTGGCCGACGAGCGGACAGTATTCGACGTGGTGGCTGAAGGCCTCGACGGCGTTGGCGCGTTGCTCGCTGAATACCATCACTTGAGCCAGAACATCGTTACCGATGCCGATCTGGACAAGCTCATGCACGTTCAGCACGACCTCGAAGCCCGTGATGGCTGGCGCTTGCAGACCCTGGTCGACAGCACCCTCAGTCGCCTGCAACTGCCGGCCGACAAGACCCTCGCCGAGTTGTCCGGTGGCTGGCGTCGTCGCGTGCTGCTGGCGCAGGCGCTGGTGTCCGAGCCGGATCTGCTGCTGCTCGACGAGCCAACCAACCACCTGGACATCGGTGCGATTGCCTGGCTTGAAGAAGCGCTGAAAGATTTCCAGGGCGCCGTGTTGTTCATCACGCACGACCGTTCCTTCTTGCAAAACCTCGCCACGCGCATCCTGGAACTGGATCGCGGCGGCCTGATCGACTGGAACGGCGACTACGCCAGCTTCCTCGTGCACAAAGAAGCCGAGCTCGCTGCCGAAGCCACTGCCAACGCGCTGTTCGACAAGCGTCTGGCCCAGGAAGAAGTGTGGATCCGTCAGGGCATCAAGGCCCGTCGTACCCGTAACGAAGGTCGCGTGCGCGCCCTGAAAGCCCTGCGCGTTGAGCGCAGCGAGCGTCGTGAGCGTACCGGCAAGGCCAACATTCAGCTGGACACCGCCGACAAGTCCGGCAAGCAGGTGATGGTGCTCGAGAACGTGAGCTTTGCTCATCCGGGCGGCCCGTTCCTGATCAAGGATTTCTCGATGGTTCTGCAGCGCGGCGACCGTATCGGTCTGCTTGGCGCCAACGGTACCGGCAAGACCACCCTGTTGAAGCTGATGCTCAACGGCTTGCAGCCAACCAGCGGTAAAGTGGAAGAGGGTACGCGGATCGACGTGGCGTACTTCGACCAGTTGCGCCATCAGCTGGATCTGGAAAAAACCGTAATCGACAACGTCGCCGAAGGTCGTGACTTTATCGATATCGACGGTCAGAGCCGTCACGTACTGAGCTACCTCGGTGACTTCCTGTTCAGCCCGCAGCGTGCTCGCACGCCGGTCAAGGCGCTGTCGGGTGGTGAGCGTGCGCGTCTGTTGCTGGCCAAGCTGTTCAGCAAGCCAGCGAACCTGCTGGTACTCGACGAACCGACCAACGACCTGGACGTGGAAACCCTCGAGCTGCTTGAAGAAGTGCTGCTGACGTTCAACGGCACTGTGCTGATGGTCAGCCACGACCGGGCATTCCTCGACAACGTGGTCACCAGCACCCTGGTCTTCGAAGGTGAAGGCAAGGTGCGGGAATACGTCGGCGGTTATCAGGACTGGATCCGTCAGGGCGGCTCGCCGCGTCTGTTAGGCGTGACCGAGAGCAAATCGGGCAAAGCTGACCTGAACTCGGCAGTGGTTACTGCTGAGCCGGCCGCTGCTGCGCCAGTTGCTGCTCCGGCTGCCAAGAAAAAGCTGAGCTACAAGCTGCAGCGCGAGCTGGAAGCGTTGCCGGGCGATATTGATGCCAAGGAGCAGCAGATCGCTGCCGTTGAGGCTGAAATGGCCGACAGCGGTTTCTATCAGCGTCCTGCGGCAGAGACTGCCAAGGTCATTGCCTCGCTTGAGCAATTGCAGGCGGAACTGGAAGCGTTGGTAGAGCGTTGGGCCGAGCTGGATGCCTGATTGCTTCAGCCATTAAAAAGCCCGGCCTCATTCGCGTGAGGCCGGGCTTTTTGCAGGGGCTGCCGATGGCTGTGATCTTTTGATCTGCAAGACCGCAGCCTTCGGCCGCTCCTGCAGGATTTAGCGTTTGACCAGATGCACCGCCAGCACATCGCAAGGCGCGCCGTGCAGCACATCATTGGCTGTCGAGCCCAGCAATAGCGCCAGACCATGACGGCCATGGCTGCCGACCACGATCAGATCGCATTGCTGTTCCTTGGCGAAGTGATGGATTTCCTGACGCGGCTGGCCGTAGGTCAAGTGGCAATTGGCGCCTTCAAGCTCGGTGTACTTGAGCTTAAGGCGCTCAAGGCGTTCCTTGGCCTGATCGAACTGCTGCTGTTGCAGTTGTGACAGGTCCATCGGTACGTCTCCGCCAAAAGCCATGGCCATCGGTTCGACGATATGCACCAGCGACAGCTTGGCGCCGTTGCTCACCGACAGCTCGCGGGCGCGGTGGATGACGGGGTCGCACTCTTCAGTCAGATCTACGGCGACCAGGATGTGGTGGTAGGGCATGAGGCGCTCCTCGTGAGGGTTCAATATTGGTAAGTATGGCTGGTTTCAAGCGCATTGGTTCCGAAGTGAAGCAATGGGCTCATCAGAAAACGGGAGTACAGATATGACGGTCTGGATAGTGGTGTCAATCCTGTTGGTGGTATTGAGCCCACTGGCATGGTTGCGCCCATCGCGCGCGCAGAGCGGTCGAATCGCTCTGCGCATGGAGGCGCGTCGTATTGGCCTGGCCATGCAACTGGCGCCTCAGGAGTGGCCGCACTGGCTGTCGCAAGAGCCGCCGGATCCGTGCGCGCAATACCATCGGCCGCGTCGCGGTAATCAGCCGGCATGCTGGACCTACTGGCAAAAATCGCCAGGCGTGTGGGTCAATCAGTGGCAGGAAATCTGCGAGGATCGGGCGCTGCTCAATCATTTCGAAAAGTTGCCAGGCAACGTCTTCAAGATCGAAGCGGATAAGCAGATGATCGCCTTGTACTGGGGCGAGAAGGGCGAAGCCACGGTTTTGCTGGATATCGACGCCACTCTGAAAGCGCTGGCGTGACCCACGGATTTTTCGCACCGCAACGGTGCGAAACGTCCGGCAGACGAGCAATAAAAAGCCCGACATGATTCATCGGGCGGGGTTGGCCAGGCAGGCCGGAAACTTTTCTACCACTGACCCGGCTTCAAACGGGCAGCGCATTTACCTATCGTCCCGTGAGCGTAGACTTTTAAACAGGCCTCGCTGTGAATTAGGGCGACTTTTCTAACTATTGATCCTATGAATGGCTTCACATGCAGGCGCGTGTTGTGGATCTGTGTGGTACGGAAATGACCGCAAAGTCGCATTCCAACCCGCATTTTGGGCGATTGACAATTGTTGGAAATTCCGTGAAGGTGACGTACCCAAATCAAACGGGCGTATGAATTGAGCGTTTGTCTTACAGACTGCTCCTACAGAATCCCGACTATCGCGTTGGCGGGTGTGCCGGGTGGATTGGTGTCAGCATCGACGAAAAAGCGTCCTGCCTAGCCATTCGCCTGCGTCCGACGTGTACTGTTCAGCTTCCATATCGTGGAGATCAGTTGATGATTTACGAAGGTAAAGCCATCACGGTTAAAGCTCTTGAAAGTGGCATCGTCGAATTGAAATTCGACCTCAAGGGTGAGTCCGTCAACAAGTTCAACCGTCTAACCCTGAACGAACTGCGTCAGGCCGTAGACACCATCAAGGCAGATGCTTCGATCAAGGGCGTGATCGTCAGCAGTGGCAAGGACGTGTTCATCGTCGGCGCCGACATCACCGAATTTGTCGAGAACTTCAAGCTGCCGGATGCGGAGCTCGTTGCTGGCAATCTCGAAGCCAACAAGATCTTCAGCGATTTCGAAGACCTCAACGTTCCGACTGTCGCCGCGATCAATGGCATCGCCCTGGGTGGCGGTCTGGAAATGTGCCTGGCGGCTGACTACCGAGTCATGTCCACCAATGCCAAGATTGGTCTGCCGGAAGTCAAACTGGGCATCTACCCAGGCTTCGGCGGCACCGTACGTCTGCCGCGCCTGATCGGTGCCGACAACGCCATCGAGTGGATTGCCTCCGGCAAGGAAAACCGTCCGGAAGACGCGCTGAAAGTTAGCGCAGTCGATGCTGTGGTTGCTCCAGAGAAACTGCAGGAAGCTGCCCTTGAGCTGATCAAACGCGCCATTTCCGGCGAGTTTGACTACAAGGCCAAGCGCCAGCCGAAGCTGGAAAAGCTCAAGCTGAACGCTATCGAACAAATGATGGCTTTCGAAACCGCCAAAGGTTTCGTCGCCGGTCAGGCTGGCCCGAACTATCCGGCGCCGGTTGAAGCGATCAAGACCATTCAAAAAGCTGCAAACTTCGGTCGCGACAAGGCGCTGGAAGTTGAAGCCGCCGGTTTCGTCAAACTGGCCAAGACCTCTGCCGCGCAGAGCTTGATCGGTTTGTTCCTGAACGATCAGGAACTGAAGAAAAAGGCTAAGGCCTACGACGAAATCGCCAAAGACGTGAAGCAGGCCGCTGTATTGGGCGCCGGTATCATGGGTGGCGGTATCGCTTATCAGTCGGCCTCCAAAGGCACGCCGATCCTGATGAAGGACATCAACGAGCACGGTATCGAGCAGGGTCTGGCCGAAGCCGCCAAGCTGCTGGTTGGCCGCGTTGATAAAGGTCGCATGACCCCTGCGAAAATGGCTGAAGTGCTCAACGGCATTCGTCCGACCCTGTCCTACGGTGATTTCGGTCACGTCGATCTGGTCGTTGAAGCTGTGGTCGAGAACCCGAAGGTCAAGCAAGCCGTATTGGCCGAAGTTGAAGACAAGGTCAAAGAGGACACCATCCTCGCGTCCAACACTTCGACCATTTCCATCAGCCTGTTGGCCAAGGCCCTCAAGCGTCCGGAAAACTTCGTCGGCATGCACTTCTTCAACCCGGTGCACATGATGCCGCTGGTGGAAGTGATCCGTGGCGAGAAGTCCAGCGAGCTGGCTGTTGCCACCACCGTTGCCTACGCCAAGAAGATGGGCAAGAACCCGATCGTCGTCAACGACTGCCCGGGCTTCCTGGTCAACCGTGTACTGTTCCCGTACTTCGGCGGTTTCGCCAAACTGGTCAGCGCCGGTGTGGACTTCGTCCGTATCGACAAGGTCATGGAAAAATTCGGCTGGCCGATGGGCCCGGCGTACCTGATGGACGTGGTCGGCATCGACACCGGTCACCACGGTCGTGACGTCATGGCGGAAGGCTTCCCGGATCGCATGAAAGATGACCGTCGCTCGGCCATTGACGTGCTTTACGAAGCCAAGCGTCTGGGTCAGAAAAACGGCAAGGGCTTCTACGCCTACGAGACCGACAAGAAGGGCAAGCAGAAGAAAGTTGCCGATCCGTCGGTACTGGAAGTGCTCAAGCCGATCGTTTACGAGCAGCGCGAAGTCACTGACGAAGACATCATCAACTGGATGATGATCCCGCTCTGCCTGGAAACCGTGCGTTGCCTGGAAGACGGCATCGTTGAAACCGCCGCTGAAGCCGATATGGGTCTGGTCTACGGTATCGGTTTCCCTCCATTCCGTGGCGGTGCGCTGCGCTACATCGATTCGATCGGTGTTGCCGAGTTCGTTGCCCTGGCTGACCAGTACGCTGATTTGGGCGCGCTGTACCACCCGACCGCGAAACTGCGTGAAATGGCCAAAACCGGCCAGCGGTTCTTCGGTTAAGCGTCCCAACTTTTGAGCGAGAGTGAAATTTTATGAGCTTGAATCCAAGAGACGTCGTGATTGTCGACTTCGGTCGTACTCCGATGGGCCGCTCCAAGGGCGGCATGCACCGCAACACCCGCGCCGAAGACATGTCGGCGCACCTGATCAGTAAATTGCTGGAACGTAACGTCAAGGTTGATCCGAACGAAGTCGAAGACGTGATCTGGGGCTGTGTCAACCAGACCCTGGAGCAGGGCTGGAACATCGCGCGCATGGCGTCGCTGATGACCCAGATCCCGCACACGGCTGCCGGTCAGACTGTCAGCCGCCTGTGTGGCTCGTCGATGAGCGCGCTGCACACTGCTGCGCAAGCGATCATGACCGGTAACGGTGACGTGTTCGTCGTTGGCGGCGTCGAGCATATGGGTCACGTGAGCATGATGCACGGTGTCGATCCGAACCCGCACATGTCGCTGTACGCGGCGAAAGCCTCGGGCATGATGGGCCTGACCGCTGAAATGCTCGGCAAAATGCACGGCATCACTCGCGAACAGCAGGACGCCTTTGGCGTGCGCTCCCACCAGCTCGCCCACAAGGCGACTCTGGAAGGCAAGTTCAAAGACGAAATCATCCCGATGCAGGGTTACGACGAGAACGGTTTCCTGAAACTGTTCGACTACGACGAAACCATTCGTCCGGAAACCACCCTGGAAAGTCTGGCGGCCCTCAAGCCGGCGTTCAATCCGAAGGGCGGCACCGTGACGGCCGGTACTTCGTCGCAGATCACTGATGGTGCCTCGTGCATGATCGTGATGTCGGCTCAGCGTGCGCAGGACCTGGGTATCCAGCCGATGGCGGTGATCCGTTCGATGGCAGTGGCGGGTGTGGATCCGGCAATCATGGGCTATGGTCCAGTTCCGGCAACACAAAAAGCCCTGAAGCGTGCGGGCCTTGGCATCAACGATATCGACTTCTTCGAGCTCAACGAAGCTTTCGCCGCACAGGCTCTGCCAGTGCTGAAAGATCTGAAAGTGCTCGACAAGATGAACGAGAAGGTTAACCTGCACGGCGGCGCGATCGCCCTGGGTCACCCGTTCGGTTGCTCCGGTGCTCGGATTTCCGGCACTTTGCTGAACGTGATGAAGCAGAATAGCGGCACCTTCGGGGTGGCCACTATGTGCATTGGTCTCGGCCAAGGCATCTCCACCGTCTTCGAACGCGTTTAAGCGTCTCGTCGATGGAAGCCGGGGCCAAGTGCCCCGGTTTTTGTTTTTGTGGATTTATTTTGTTTTTATTTTGAAAAAAATTGAGGGAGGGCCAAACCATGCCGATACAACCTGGGCTCTACCAGCATTACAAAGGTCCGCAGTACCGCGTTTTCAATGTCGCGCGGCATTCCGAGACGGAAGAAGAAGTGGTGTTTTACCAAGCCCTGTATGGCGATTACGGCTTTTGGGTGCGTCCCCTGAGCATGTTTCTGGAGTCCGTCGAGGTTGACGGCGAGCAGGTCCCACGCTTTGCTTTGGTGCAAGCCGAACCGAGCCTGTTTTCCAAGGCATAAGGGGAGTGCGCGCAATACCCTGCGCTTGACCTCACCTTGTATCAACTATATATAGCGGTGCCGCGTCAGGCGCCAACCGCCTTTCACTTCTAGAATTCAGGAATTTTCTGATCCATGGGCAAATCGCTGGTCATTGTGGAATCCCCGGCTAAGGCCAAGACCATCAACAAGTATCTGGGCAACCAATACGTGGTGAAGTCGAGTATCGGCCATATCCGAGACCTGCCCACCAGCGGTTCGGCTAGCGCCAGCAAAGAGCCAGCCGCCAAGCGCGGCAAGGCTGCCGCAGGCGAAGGTCCGGTGCTCACGCCGAAAGAGAAAGCGCGCAAGCAGCTGGTCTCGCGTATGGGTGTCGATCCCGATCATGGCTGGAAGGCCAAGTACGAGATCCTCCCGGGCAAAGAGAAGGTCATCGAGGAGCTGCGCCGGCTCGCCAAGGATGCTGACACCATCTATCTCGCAACCGACTTGGATCGCGAGGGGGAAGCCATTGCATGGCACCTGCGCGAAGCCATTGGTGGTGACGACAGCCGCTACAAGCGCGTGGTGTTCAACGAAATCACCAAGAAGGCGATCCAGGAAGCCTTCTCCAAGCCAGGCGAGCTGGACATCGATCGTGTCAACGCTCAGCAGGCGCGTCGTTTCCTCGACCGCGTTGTGGGCTACATGGTCTCGCCGCTGCTGTGGGCCAAGATCGCCCGCGGCCTGTCCGCTGGTCGTGTGCAATCGGTCGCCGTGAAACTGGTGGTTGAGCGTGAGCGTGAAATTCGCGCGTTCAACCCGGAAGAGTACTGGGAAGTGCATGCCGATCTCGGCAGCGCCAAAGGCTCGACCGTACGTTTCGAAGTAGCGCGTGAAAAGGGCGAAGCCTTCAAGCCGCTCAACGAAGCCCAGGCCATGGCCGCGCTGGAGAAACTCAAGTCCTCCAGCTACAGCATCGTCAAGCGCGAAGACAAACCGACCAGCAGCAAGCCGTCGGCGCCGTTCATCACGTCCACCCTGCAGCAGGCGGCGAGTAACCGTCTGGGCTTCGGCGTGAAGAAAACCATGATGATGGCCCAGCGTCTGTACGAAGCCGGCTACATCACTTATATGCGTACCGACTCGACCAACCTCTCGGCAGACGCCGTGACGATGGCGCGTGCTTACATCGAAGATGAGTTCGGCAAGAAGTATTTGCCGGAAACGCCGAACGTCTATAGCAGCAAGGAAGGCGCGCAAGAGGCTCACGAAGCCATTCGTCCCTCCGACGCCAACACCATTCCAAGCAAGCTGGCGGGTATGGAGCGCGATGCTGAGCGTCTCTATGAGCTGATCTGGCGTCAGTTCTTGGCTTGCCAGATGCTACCGGCGCAATACCTGTCGACGACTGTCAGCGTCGGTGCTGGTGATTTCGAGCTGCGCGCCAAGGGTCGTATCCTGAAGTTTGACGGTTACACCCGCGTAATGCCGCAGATTGCCAAACCTGGCGATGACGACGTTCTGCCCGATATGGCGCAGGGCGACGTGATGAAGCTGATCAAGCTTGATCCGACCCAGCACTTCACCAAGCCGCCGGCGCGTTACTCGGAAGCCAGCCTGGTTAAAGAAATGGAAAAACGCGGTATCGGTCGTCCTTCGACTTACGCTGCGATCATTTCGACTATCCAGGATCGCGGTTACGTGACCCTGCACAACCGTCGTTTCTATTCGGAAAAGATGGGTGACATCGTTACCGAACGTCTGTCGGAGAGCTTCTCGAACCTCATGGACTACGGCTTCACCGCCGGCATGGAAGAGAACCTCGATGACGTGGCTCAGGGCGAGCGCGACTGGAAGAACGTGCTGGACGAGTTCTACGGCGACTTCAAAAAGAAACTCGAAGTAGCCGAGAACCCGGAAAGCGGCATGCGTGCCAACCAGCCGGTCATGACCGACATTCCATGCACCACTTGCGGCCGTCCGATGCAGATCCGTACCGCATCGACCGGCGTGTTCCTCGGTTGCTCGGGCTACAGCCTGCCGCCGAAAGAGCGCTGCAAGGCCACCGTCAACCTGGTGCCGGGCGACGAAATCGCTGCTGACGACGAAGGTGAGTCGGAGTCGCTGGTGTTGCGTGGCAAGCATCGCTGCCCGATCTGCAGCACGGCGATGGACGCTTACCTGCTCGACGAGAAGCGCAAGCTGCACATCTGCGGTAACAACCCGGATTGCGCCGGCTACGAAATCGAAGAGGGCAGCTATCGCATCAAGGGCTACGAAGGTCCGAGCCTGGAATGCGACAAGTGCGGCAGCGAGATGCAGCTCAAGACCGGCCGTTTCGGCAAGTTCTTCGGCTGCACCAATCCGACCTGTAAAAACACCCGCAAACTGCTGAAGAGCGGTGACGCGGCGCCGCCGAAGATGGATCCGGTGAAGATGCCTGAGCTGAAATGCGAAAAGGTCAACGACACCTACATCCTGCGCGATGGTGCGTCCGGCCTGTTCCTGGCGGCCAGTCAGTTCCCGAAAAACCGCGAGACCCGTGCTCCGCTGGTGATCGAGATTCTTCCGCACAAGGATGAAATCGATCCGAAGTATCACTTCCTGTGCGAAGCACCGCAGAAGGATCCTGATGGTCTGCCAGCGGTGATCCGCTACAGCCGCAAGACCAAGGAGCAATACGTGCAGACCGAAGTCGACGGCAAGCCAACTGGCTGGAAGGCGTACTTCGACGGTGGCAAGTGGACTGTTGAAGACAAGCGCTCGAAGGCCAAGGCTGAGTAAGCGTTAGTCTGATACTGAAAGGCCGCATGAGAACCCTCGGGTTTTCATGCGGCCTTTTTGTTTTGTGCTTGCGGTGTGATCCGTTGATCCACGACACTGTCCGGTCTGTGTGAAGCAATTATTTCGTTGTGGAGGCTGCCGTCATGGCCCACGAACTCTATACCCGCACCAATCAGAAAATCTATTTCGCAGGCCTGTCGCTGGAAGCCTTGGCTCGAGCTGAAGAAGGGCGGGCGATGAATTCTCTGGCGCTGATTCAGGCTGGACGTGAATCGGCGTTGTTCCACCTCTATGGCGCGCTATTGGGGCTGTGCCATGAAATTGCCGGGTTCTATCGCCTGCCTCAGGCGAGTGCACCACGGGCCGAGATGCTGTTGACGCGTGAAGTGCTCGAGTCGATCGCGATTCCGGAACTGGCGGAAATGGTTGAACTGGCAACCAATCCGAAGACCTGGCTGGCAGAATTGCTGGCCGCGCATTCGGCATTGTTCCAGCCGCCTCGCGTGCCACACAAGCCCAAGGGCGATGTGACACAGCCGTTGATTCAGGCTGTTAATCTGGATGAAGAAGAGGCTCCGCAAGAGTTGAGCCGTGAAGAACTTGAGAGTTGGCGGCAGAACCTCAAGAGCCTGGCTATTCGTTTTCGCGAAGGTTTGAACGAATGCTGACGATGATTGACACGGTGGCAATCTGAAACATGCTGCTGGTCAAGATCACGAGCGAAGCCTGAATGATGTCTATATAATGCCTGCCTTTCGTGGAGAACAGACCTATATGCCAACGTCCTTTCTAGAAATTGTCGAGTTACCCGACGGCCGAATCGAACTGCGCAGGGCTGAGGACGAGGGTTCTCTGGTGACTCTGGATTTCTCCGAGGACGCCAAGACATTCCTGCAGGGCCAGCACGTGGAAATCGCAAAAGCGATGTTGAGCGTTGGCGTGCAGATGGCAGGCCGAATGATCGAAGGTGAGTTTGAAAAAGATGAGGGGTCTCGGGTTCTTCATTGATTCCCGACGGCTTTTTGATTTTGTCACTACCGCTTCAGATCGGCTTCTCTATCCCTGGAGAAGCCCTGCGCTTCACACAGCGCTTATAGCTTGTCAATCAACCCAATCGAATGTTCAAACTCTGAGCGTCGCCCGTGCGTGCAGCGCTGATCAACAGTTGCCGTGAACTTGTGTTCAGTGGGTTGAGCCAGGTGACGACTGTGTGGCTGCGGCCCAGACGCAAGGCTTCGCAAGCGAGTTGTTGAGCACTTTGAGTGCCTCTCGGTTGCAACAGCAGGATGCGCTCTCGATTCAGACCAGCATCGCGCAGCCATGTTTGGGTCAGGCTGGCAGGTGGCGCAATCAGCGTCAGCCAGCGTGCGTCCAGATCGTCGCTGAGCTCACGAAGGATCGGCGCCAGCAGATTCAGGCAGTTCCCGGCGGCACCACGCAGTGACAGCTCACTGAATACTTCGGGTTCAGTATTCCAGGGGCGCTCGACCACGTCTTTCAGGATCGGCGCCATCGGTTGCGCCATGAACGCTTCGAATAACGGCAGTTGTGTTTGCTGAGGTGTGTGTGGGAACTGCATAAAGCCTCCTTTAGCGGCGGATTACGCCGACACTCAAGCCTTCGATCACCAGTTCCTGATCTTTCAGGTCAACTTCGATAGGGGCGAACTCGGGGTTTTCGGCCATCAGCCAGACCTTGCTGCCTTCGCGCTTGAAGCGTTTTACGGTCACTTCATCGCCGATGCGAGCAACGACGACCTGGCCATTACGCGCTTCGCGGGTGGTGTGAACCGCCAGAAGGTCGCCGTCGAAAATACCGATGTCCTTCATGCTCATGCCGTGCACGCGCAGCAGATAGTCCGCACGTGGGTGGAAGAACGCTGGATTGATATTGCAGGACTCTTCGATGTGCTGCTGGGCAAGGATTGGCGCGCCGGCAGCCACCCGGCCGATGATTGGCAGGGAAGAGTCGTCGGCCTTGGCTTCGAAGCCAGGGATGCGAATGCCGCGAGAGGCGCCGGGCGTCATCTCGATGGCACCCTTGCGGGCTAGTGCCTTGAGGTGTTCTTCCGCCGCGTTGGGCGACTTGAACCCTAATTCCTGAGCGATTTCCGCGCGGGTTGGCGGATAGCCATTGTCTTCGAGGCAACGTTTGATAAAGGCCAGAATCTCGGCTTGGCGTGGCGTCAGCTTTAGCATATTGATCGCTCTGTTTTTTTATACAGTGACTGGGATTATATACAGTGAAGCGGTCTTGGCAATGCCCGTTTTTTTGCAAGCCGCCAGACGGTCAGTGGACGTGCTTATTAATGCGTCGTCCTTGTGTGGTTAAATAGCTGACTGACCATTCCCAAAACGAACCGACAGGCTTGACAAGACACAGGCTGAAACGTATGTTTCAAACAAGTGTTTGTCAGGCGGAGTAGCCATGGCCCAGTCGGAAACCGTTGAACGCATTCTTGATGCTGCAGAGCAGTTGTTCGCGGAGAAAGGTTTCGCTGAAACCTCATTGCGTTTGATCACCAGCAAGGCTTGCGTAAATCTGGCTGCGGTCAACTATCATTTCGGCTCCAAGAAAGCGCTGATTCAGGCGGTGTTCTCGCGCTTCCTCGGGCCTTTCTGCGCCAGTCTCGATAAAGAGCTGGAACGCCGTCAGGCCAAACCTGAAAACAAGCCGACCCTCGAAGAGCTGCTGGAAATCCTCGTCGAACAAGCCCTCGTGGTTCAGCCTCGCAGCGGTAACGACCTGTCGATCTTCATGCGTCTGCTCGGCCTCGCGTTCAGCCAAAGCCAGGGTCACCTGCGCCGTTACCTGGAAGACATGTACGGCAAAGTGTTCCGTCGCTACATGCTGCTGGTCAACGAAGCGGCACCTAACATTCCCCCGATTGAATTGTTCTGGCGCGTGCACTTCATGCTCGGCGCGGCGGCGTTCAGCATGTCCGGCATCAAGGCGTTGCGCGCGATTGCCGAGACGGATTTCGGCGTCAATACCTCCATCGAGCAGGTCATGCGCCTGATGGTGCCGTTCCTCGCTGCGGGTATGCGCGCTGATACCGGCGTAACCGACGCTGCCATGGCCACTGCGCAATTGCGCCCGCGCAGCAAATCAACGCCGGTGGCCGCCAAGGTTTAACCGCGCACGGGTGGGCGCGGCAGCTTGTATCCGCTAAGCTAGCCGCCCATGCCGACTCTCGTTCTGAATCCGTTCTCCATCGATATCGCCGACCTGCCGGGCACTGCCCTCGGTGGCGATTTCATGCGGATCGGGTTTTTCGTTTTCAAGGAATCTCTATGACTGCTGGCCTGCAAGGCTCGTTGATGGTGGACGTCGCCGGTACCTGGCTGACGGCTGAAGATCGCCAATTGTTGCGTCAGCCAGAAGTGGGTGGCCTGATCATTTTTGCCCGCAATATCGAACATCCGCGCCAGGTGCGTGAGCTCAGCGCGGCGATCCGTGCGATTCGCCCGGACTTGCTGCTGGCGGTGGATCAGGAGGGCGGTCGCGTGCAGCGTTTGCGTCAAGGCTTCGTGCGTCTGCCGGCCATGCGCGCCATCGCAGACAATCCGAATGCCGAATACCTGGCTGAGCAATGTGGCTGGATCATGGCGACCGAAGTGCTGGCCGTCGGCCTCGACCTGAGCTTCGCCCCAGTGCTGGATCTCGATTACCAGCGCAGCGCCGTGGTTGGTACTCGTTCGTTTGAGGGTGATCCCGAGCGTGCCGCGTTTCTCGCTGGCGCCTTCATCCGGGGCATGAACAGCGCCGGAATGGCCGCCACGGGCAAGCATTTCCCCGGTCACGGCTGGGCCGAAGCCGACTCCCATGTTGCGATCCCCAACGACGAGCGCAGCCTTGACGAGATCCGCGCCAACGACCTCGTGCCTTTTGCCAAACTGAGCAAACAACTGGCCGCGGTCATGCCGGCACACGTCATCTATCCCCAAGTCGATTCGCAGCCCGCTGGCTTCTCTCGGCGCTGGTTGCAAGACATCCTGCGAGGCGAGTTGCAGTTCGACGGCGTGATTTTCAGCGACGATCTGTCGATGGCCGGCGCCCACGTGGTTGGCGACGCCGCCAGTCGCATCGAAGCCGCACTCTCTGCTGGGTGCGACATGGGCCTGGTCTGCAATGACCGCGCCGCTGCCGAATTGGCCCTGAGTGCCGCGCAGCGCATGAAGGTCAAACCGTCTGCGCGTATCGCCCGTATGCGCGGTCAGGCGTTTGCCAGCACTGACTACCGCCAGGATCCACGCTGGCTGCAAGCCATCGGCGCACTCAAAGACGCCCAATTGATCGACTAAGGATTTTTCGTTATGACGGTTTACGCAATCATCGGTGGCACCGGCCTGACCCAGCTCGAGGGCTTGAGTATTCGCCAGTCGCTGGCAGTGGACACGCCATATGGTGCGCCTTCGGCCGACGTGCAGATTGGCGAATATGCCGGCAAGGAAGTGCTGTTCCTCGCGCGTCACGGGCACCCGCATCGCTTTCCACCGCACAAGGTCAACTACCGCGCCAACCTTTGGGCGCTGAAGCAGGCCGGTGCCGAGGCGATCATCGCGGTCAACGCCGTGGGTGGTATTCATCCTGCGATGGGTACGGGGCATTTCTGCGTGCCGCATCAAATCGTCGACTACACCAGCGGGCGCGAACACACCTATTTCGCCGATGACCTGGAACAGGTCACTCACATCGATTTCAGCTTTCCCTACAGCGAGCCGTTGCGTCAGCAATTGATTGCGGCTGTGGCTGCCGAAGGTTGCGATTACAGCGATCAGGGTGTTTATGCCTGCACGCAGGGACCGCGTCTGGAAACCGTGGCCGAGATCGTGCGTCTGGAGCGTGATGGTTGCGACATCGTTGGCATGACCGGTATGCCGGAAGCGGCGTTGGCACGTGAGCTGGATCTGGATTACGCGTGTCTGGCGCTGGTGGTGAACCCAGCGGCGGGCAAGACCACGCAAGTGATCACCATGGCCGAGATCGAGCAGGCGTTGCATGCCGGCATGGGCAAGGTGAAATCGACGTTGGCGCGGGTGCTCAAGGGCTGATCAGGCCTGTACCGAGTTGACTCCATCGCTGGCAAGCCAGCTCCCACAGGTTTTTGTATTGTTCACAAAATAGTGTTCAATCCCAAATCACTGTGGGAGCTGGCTTGCCAGCGATAGCTATCTAACAGACGACAAAGATCTCAACGTTTGTCGAGCTTGTCCGGCAACGGCGCAAACAACGCTTCAATATCGTCATTCTGCAACTTCCAGTCCCCAGCCTTGCGCCCATCCAGCACGCCCGCTGCCAGATCAGACTTCTCTTTCTGCAAGTGCTGAATCTTCTCTTCCACCGTGCCTCGGGCAATCATCTTGTAGACGAACACCGGTTTCTCCTGGCCGATCCGATAGGCGCGGTCGGTCGCCTGATTTTCGGTCGCGGGGTTCCACCACGGATCGTAGTGAATCACCGTATCCGCTTCGGTCAGGTTCAGGCCAACGCCACCCGCCTTCAGGCTGATCAGAAAGATCTGACGATTGCCGCTCTGGAATTCCTTCACCGGTGTGCGCCGATCGCGGGTTTGACCGGTCAGAAGTGCATAGGAGATTTTACGTTTCTTCAGTTCGTCCTCGATCAGTGACAGCATCGAGGTGAATTGCGAAAACAGCAGAATCCGCCGACCTTCTTCGAACAGCTCTTCGAGCATTTCCATCAGGCTGTCGAGCTTGCCGGAAGTGCTGCCGCGGGCGGGCAGGGTGGCGCCATTGACCAGGCGCAAATCACAGCAGACCTGACGCAGCTTGAGCAACGCTTCAAGAATGATGATCTGGCTGCGCGCCACGCCTTTGCGGGTGATCTCGTCGCGGACTTTTTTGTCCATGGCCAGGCGCATGGTTTCGTACACGTCGCGCTGCGCTTCGTTGAGATCGACCCAGTGAATGATTTCAGTTTTGGGCGGCAGCTCGGTGGCAACCTGTTCCTTGGTGCGGCGCAACAGAAACGGTTTTATCCGACCATTGAGGTGCTGAAGTCTGACCTCGCTACCGCGTTTTTCGATCGGCACACGGTAGTCGGCGTTGAAGCTTTTGACGTCGCCAAGCCAGCCCGGCAGCAGGAAATGGAACAGCGACCAAAGCTCGCCCAAGTGATTTTCCAGCGGTGTACCGCTCAGACACAGGCGTTGACGAGCATTCAGCTCGCGCGCCGCTTGCGCCGCTTTGCTGTTGGGGTTCTTGATGTACTGCGCCTCGTCCAGCACCAAGACATGCAAAGGCTGTTGCACCAGACGTTCGATGTCCTTGGGCAGCAGCGCGTAGGTAGTGAGGATCAGGTCGAAGTCAGCCAGATTGTCGAAGTGCTTTTTGCGACCGGCGCCATAAAGCGCGAGCACTTTCAGTTGCGGTGTGAAATGCGCCGCCTCATCGAGCCAGTTCGGGATCAGGCTGGTAGGCATCACCACCATGCACGGACGATCCAGGCGTCCGGCGATTTTCTCGCTGAGAATATGCGCCAGCGTCTGTAGGGTTTTACCCAAACCCATGTCATCCGCGAGTATCCCGCCGACTTCCAGCTGGCGCAGCGACTGCATCCAGCTCAAGCCTTCGAGTTGGTACGGACGCAATGTTGCGTTCAGGCCTTCGGGGGCTTCGATGCTGAAATCACGAATGTCGCGTAGGCGTTGAGCAAGCGTGCGGATCTGCTCGCCGCCCTCCCACAGCAGCGGCAGCCCCTCCAGCGAATTAAGGCGCGTGGCGTCAGCCTTGCTCAGGCGCAGGGTGGTTTCGCCAGGTTCCTGCAAATAAAACTCGCCGAGCGTGGCCAGCACCGGTTTCAACCGGCCGAGCGGCAACGCCACCTGCAACGGCCCATGCTCGAGGTTGCGCTGTGGAATGTTGACCAGAATCAGCTCGTCGTCACGGCGCCGCGCGAGGCGCTCCGGATTGAGGATTTCCGCGTGCGAGCGCATCAGGTTGAGCAGGATTGGCAGCAAACTGAGGCGCTCGCCATTGACGATGATCCCCAGTTCCAGATCAAACCAGTCGCGCTCCGGCGCCTGTTCAACCGTGGCGTACCAGTCATCCACCGCCGTCAGGTCGAAGCCGAACTCTTCGTCGATCTGCAATTCCCAGCCTTGGGTGCGCAGCTTTGGCAGTTCGTTGAGGGTGAAGGTCAGCCAGGCGCTGTCATTGACCATTTCATACAGTTCGCCAGCGCTTTCCGGCAAGGCTTTGCTCTGCCGGGTGGCGATACGAAAGCCGAGGATTCTTAACTGTTCGCGGTAGGACTGTTCCACTTCCGGGTGGCGTTTTATCCGCAAAGTCTGGTTTTCCTGGCGGATCAGGATGTCGCTGTTTTTCTGCCCGCTGACGTATTCGTCCAGATAGCTGAACGACAACGCCGCGCGATGCTGAATGTAGCGCTGCATCTTGCCGTTACGCGGTTCAAATGCACTGAACTCGACGCTGGCCAGCCACAGGCGAGGCATTGGTTGAACGTTGTCGACCAGCACTTGCGGTGGTGCCTTCGGGCCACGGTTTTCCAGCACGGCCTGGAGTTTTTCCAGCAGCTCGGCGTCTTTTGCGGCAGCGGGGTACTCGAGGGTTTCCTGGATTTTCAGCAGCACCGCTGCACAATGCTTGCAGTTGCTGCGAACCGGGCAGGTGCACCGGGCGTCGACCAACAGCAAAGTGCCTTTGGCTGACTCGCGCAGGTGAATGGTCTGACGGTAGACGTTACCGCCAGAGCCTTCGCAACTGGCGGTAATGGTCGCATCGCCGACCTGGGCGATGCGTACCCGGTTTTCCAGGGCGTAGCGGCGACCACGCTCCAGGCTCTGTTCCTTGAATCGGCTGACCCAGGAGGGTGCCAACGGTTTACTCAGGGGCGGGGACATAAGGACTTCGATCAGTCCGGAACGACTTCAGGCGCTTCCCGTGGCGCAGGCGCGGTCAGGGAAGTGATCTTGATCAGCAGGGCCAGATGGCCGTTATCGAGATAATTGAGCTGGCCGTTTTTGGTGTGGCTGTCCTGTTTCAGGCGCTCACTGGCAGTGACCAGGCCATTGGCGTCGATCTGATTGACCCAGAAATCCGCAGCCACGTCGGTGAAGCGCCCGAGTTTCATCTCAAGCGTACCCTCGATCGGGAACTGACCGAATTGCTCGTTGCCTTCGCTGACCGCGACTTTTGCCGGCGTTTCACCGAGGGTTTGCTGCCAGGCCTTGTGCATCAACACGCTGTACTCGCCGCTGGCGGTGAGTTTGGTGACGACGTCATTCAGCGCCGGCGTACGTTTGCTTTCGTCGCCCAAACGCTGGGCGCCCGCGGCCCAGTCTTCCGGCGCGGCGCGGCTGACAATCGCCGGCACTGCGTTCTGGCGCACCAGAATCATTTCGACCTGATACAGGTCATCGGCAAACGCCGAAGGTGCTACCAAGGTGAGTAGCAAAGTCAGTGAGCGAAACAGGCGCATGCGGCGTCCTTCAAGCAGTTTTCGGGATGAGGCGCTCAAACAGCGCCTCTACAGTATTAAAGCGCTCTTCCGGGCGCTCCATCGGCACCTGGAACTTGAACATCGTGGCGCCTTCGAATTTGTAGCGTTTTGGCTGGCTCTGAATCAGTTTGATCAGGGTCATCGGGTCGACTGGAGTCTGCGCTTCAAACTCAATGCGTCCACCCTGCGGGCCACCGTCGACTTTCTTGATGCCCAGCTTTTCGGCCTGCAACTTCAACGCGGTGATGCGCACCAGATTCTTGGTCGGCTCCGGCAGCAGGCCGAAACGATCGATCATCTCGACTTGCAGATCCTTCAGACCTTCCTCGTCGGTGGCCGACGCGATGCGCTTGTACAGGATCAGGCGGGCGTGGACGTCCGGCAAATAGTCTTCCGGAATCAGCGCCGGTACCCGCAGATTGACTTCCGGGCCACCGCCAAGCGGTTGATCGAGGTTCGGTTGCTCGCCCTTGCGGATCGATTTCACCGCGCGCTCAAGCATTTCCATATACAGCGTGAAACCCACGGCTTGAATCTGGCCACTCTGGCCATCGCCGAGCAGTTCGCCGGCGCCACGGATTTCCAGGTCGTTGGTGGCCAGCACGAAACCGGCACCGAGGTCCTGGGTGTTGGCAATCGCCTCCAGACGCTTTTCTGCGTCTGAAGTGATCTGCTGGCGCGGCGGCGTCAGCAGGTAAGCATAAGCCTGGTGGTGACTGCGACCGACGCGGCCACGCAGCTGGTGCAGTTGCGCCAGACCGAACTTGTCGGCGCGCTCGATGATGATGGTGTTGGCGCTCGGTACGTCGATACCGGTCTCGATGATGGTCGAGGCAATCAGGACGTTGAAACGCTTGTGATAGAAGTCGCTCATCACCTGTTCAAGTTCGCGCTCGCGCATCTGCCCGTGGCCGATGGCGATCCGTGCTTCCGGAACCAGTTCGGCCAGATCGGCGGCGCACTTCTCGATGGTTTTCACATCGTTGTGCAGGTAATAAACCTGACCGCCACGCAGCAGTTCGCGGAGCAGGGCCTCTTTGACCGTGCTCTTGTTCTGCTCCATGACGAAGGTGCGCACCGACAGGCGTCGCGCCGGCGGCGTGGCAATGATCGACAGGTCGCGCATGCCCGACACCGCCATGTTCAGCGTGCGCGGAATCGGTGTGGCCGTCAGGGTCAGAATGTCGACTTCGCTGCGCAAGGCCTTGAGCTGTTCTTTCTGACGCACACCAAAGCGGTGCTCTTCGTCGATGATCACCAGCCCGAGGTTTTTGATTTTCACGTCGTCGGACAGCAATTTGTGCGTGCCGATGACGATGTCGATCTTGCCTTCCGCCAGATCGGCAATCGCCGCGTTCACTTCCTTGGCGGACTTGAAGCGGCTCATCACTTCCACGCTCACTGGCCAGTCGGCGAAGCGGTCGCGGAAGCTGTTGTAATGCTGCTGGGCGAGCAGGGTGGTCGGCACCAGAATCGCAACCTGGCGGCCGCCGTGTACAGCGATGAACGCTGCGCGCATGGCCACTTCGGTCTTGCCGAAACCCACGTCACCGCAGACCAGACGATCCATCGGTTTCGGCGCGAGCATGTCGGCGCGCACTGCTTCGATGGTGGTTTGCTGGTCGGGCGTTTCTTCGAACGGGAAACCGGCGCTGAATGTCGCGTAATCGGCTTTCGGATCGGCGAACGCATAACCTTCGCGAGCGGCGCGGCGGGCATAGATGTCGAGCAATTCGGCGGCAACGTCGCGCACCTGTTCGGCCGCTTTGCGTTTGGCTTTCTGCCAGGTCTCGGAGCCGAGGCGGTGCAGCGGGGCCAATGCATCGTCGCTGCCGGTGTAGCGGGCGATCAAGTGCAGGTTGGCCACCGGCACGTAGAGCTTGGCGTTCTCGGCGTATTCGAGGGTGAGAAATTCTGCAGCCTGATCGTCGATTTCCAGAATCGTCAGGCCCAGGTAGCGGCCGACACCGTGATCGATGTGCACCACCGGCGCGCCTTCGCGCAGTTCGGTGAGGTTCTTGATCACCGCGTCGTGGTTGCCGTCGGCGCGCTTCTCGCGACGGCGACGCTGCATGACTCGCTGACCGAACAGCGGACTTTCGGCGACCAATGCCAGCGCCGGGTCGTCGAGCAAAAGGCCTTCGTCGAGCGGCGCAATGGTGATCGCCAGGCGATCCTTGCTCGCGACGAAATCCGGCCAGCTGTCGACCGTTTTCGGTCGCAGTTTCAGGCGTTCGAGCAACTCCAGCAGGACTTCGCGACGGCCCGCCGATTCGGCCGTGAACAGCACGCGTCCGGGGAATTCATCGAGGAAACCTGCCAGTGCTGCCAGCGGTTGCGTGGCCTTGGCTTCGATCGCCAGATTCGGCAGCGCTTGCGCCGGGAAGCGCTCGCGACCGGCACCGACTTCTACGTCCTGTTGGCTGGCGACCACGCGCGGCCAGCTCTTGAGCCTGGCAAAGCAATCTTCCACCGGCAGGAACAATTCCGCCGGTGGCAATAAAGGACGAGCAGGATCGACGCGGCGTTCTTCATAACGATTGCGTACGTCGTTCCAGAAATTCTCCGCCGCTTGCTCGATGCCTGGCAGCGAGAACACTTGCGTGTCCTGGGGCAGGTAATCGAACAGGGTCGAGGTTTCGTCAAAGAACAGCGGCAAGTAGTACTCGATACCGGCCGGTGTGATACCGCTGCTCAAATCCTGAAAGATCGGGCAGCGACGGAAATCAACGTCAAAGCGTTCGCGGAAACGCGCCTTGAAGCGGGTGACCGCATCTTTCTGCAGCGGGAACTCACGGGCCGGCAGCAGCTTGACCGAATCGACCTTGTCGATGGAGCGCTGGTTTTCCGGATCGAAGGTGCGCAGGGTTTCGATTTCGTCGTCGAACAGGTCGATGCGATAGGGCAGCTTGCTGCCCATCGGGAACAAATCGATCAATGCGCCGCGCACGGTGAACTCGCCGTGCTCGTAGACGGTGTCTACATAGCGATAGCCGCTGGCTTCGAGTCGCGAGCGCATTTGCTCGACGTCGAGCTTCTGGCCGACATCCAGCACCAGGCTGCTGCCGAGCAGGAACTTGGTCGGCGCCAGACGATGCAGTGCTGTCGTGATCGGCACCACCAGCACGCCATGCGCCAGCTCCGGCAACCTATATAAGGCGGCAATGCGCTGGGAAATGATGTCCTGATGCGGCGAGAACAGATCGTAGGGCAGGGTTTCCCAGTCGGGGAAATGCAGAACGGGCAAATCCGGGGCGAAGAAACTCAGCTCCTGTTCCAGCCGTTCGGCACTTTGGCTGTCGGCGGTCAGGAGCAGGGTGAAGCGCTTGGCAGCGCTGGCAGCCTCGGCAATCGCCAGGCTGAGGGCGGCACCGGGCAAATTGCCCCAATGCTGTTTACCTGCCGCAGCAGGGAGAAGCGGTAGACGCAGAACAGGCACGGAAGGTTGAGCTCCAGGCGTTGCGACAAAGTCGGTAATTGTAGCGGCGTCCGATGCTGCCTGTCAGTTGCAGACTGTGTCTATCTTCGATGTTTGGGTGAAATGTAGTGGTAACCATAAAAACCAGCACTTTTTTAGCGGTTATGTAGTGCCGAAACCGCGTGGTGTTTCGGAGGGTTACAGACATCGTCTAACAGTCGTCGAAAAATTGACTGTGCTGGAGGCCGCGTATTTACTGGCCTGGAGAAGGGCGTAATTTTTTTGAACGCAAATTTGTTAGCGTTTGCGCGACAAGCGCGCATTGCTACGAGAGGTTCTGAGCGGCATAATGTAGCCCCTTTTTTCTGCCCCTACATGTGGAAGGTTACCGTGACTCAGAAGCCCGACCAGTGTCTTGGTGAATGGATCGACCGTGAAGCACTCGCAGAAGCGATGATCCCGCTTATCGGTCAGCTCTACCGCAATAACAACGTGGTGAGCTCGATCTATGGCCGCAGCCTGATCAACCAGTCTGTCATCGCGATTCTCAAAGCTCACCGCTTTGCGCGCCACCGTTCTTCCGACGACAGCGAACTCTCCGTCCACGAAACATTCCCCCTGCTCAAAGCCATGAGCGAGCTCAAGCTCGGCGCGGCCTCGGTAGACCTGGGCAAGTTGGCGTTCAAATTCCGCAACGAGGGCAACGGCCGCAGTGCCGAGCAGTTCGTTCGTGAAGAAATGGCTGATGTGGTTGGCCAGCAAAACGCCTCGGCCCGCAAAGGCACTGACGTTGTGCTGTACGGCTTCGGTCGAATCGGCCGTCTGCTGGCGCGCATCCTGATCGAAAAAACCGGTGGTGGCGACGGTCTGCGTCTGCGTGCCATCGTCGTGCGTAAAGGCGCCGACAACGACCTGACCAAACGCGCCAGCCTGCTGCGTCGCGATTCGGTCCATGGTTCGTTCAACGGCACCATCACCATCGACGAAGAAAACAACACCATCACCGCCAACGGTAACCTGATCCAGGTGATCTACGCGAAGAACCCGACTGAAGTGGATTACACCCAGTACGGCATCAAAGACGCACTGCTGGTGGACAACACCGGTGTATGGCGTGACGCTGATGGCCTGGGTCAACACCTGGCGTGCCCGGGTATCGACCGCGTTGTTCTGACCGCGCCGGGTAAAGGCAAGCTGAAGAACATCGTTCACGGCATCAACCACGGTGAAATTACCGCTGACGACAAGATCGTGTCTGCCGCTTCCTGCACCACCAACGCCATTGTGCCGGTGCTCAAAGCTGTTAATGACAAGTTCGGCATCATCAACGGTCACGTCGAAACCGTTCACTCGTACACCAACGACCAGAACCTGATCGACAACTTCCACAAGGGCGATCGCCGTGGCCGTAGCGCCGCGCTGAACATGGTTATCACCGAGACCGGTGCTGCCACCGCTGCTGCCAAGGCCCTGCCTGAGCTGGCCGGCAAGCTGACCGGTAACGCGATCCGTGTTCCAACGCCGAACGTGTCGATGGCCATTCTCAACCTCAACCTTGAGAAAGCCGCCACCCGTGAAGAGATGAACGAGTACCTGCGCTACATGGCGCTGCACTCCGATCTGCATAAGCAAATCGACTTCGTCAACTCGCAGGAAGTGGTTTCGACCGACTTCGTTGGCTCGCGCCACGCCGGTGTGGTCGACGCTGAAGCGACCATCACTCAGGATAACCGCGTTGTTCTGTACGTCTGGTACGACAACGAGTTCGGTTACAGCTGCCAGGTGGTTCGCGTGATGGAAGACATGGCCGGTGTAAACCCGCCTGCGTTCCCGCGCTAAGCCTTGGCTGCAAATGAAAACGCCCCGACTTAGGTCGGGGCGTTTTTTTATGCCTTGTAAATCTCTGTTGCCTGTACCGGCCGCATCGCTGGCAAGCCAGCTCCCACAGGTTTCTTGAGAGCTTGCACAATCGCATTCACACCCGAAACCCTTGTGGGGGCTGGCTTGCCAGCGATGGCGTCCTGTCAGGCGCGACCGACCACAGCCGCTTGCGCAGTACGCAGCTCATGCCTGTTGCCACGAAACAGCACCAGCGTCGCAATCAACCCTAACACCGCCGCACCCGTGAGCCAGATCCCCGGCGCAGCCTTGTTACCCAGCACATGAATCAGATAAGTGCACGCTGCCGGTGTAAAACCACCAAACGTCGCCGTTGCCAGGCTGTAGGCCAACGAGAATCCGGTCGTGCGAACTTCCACCGGCATGATCTCCGTGAGCGCCACCACCATCGCGCCGTTATAAGAGCCGTACAGGAACGACAGCCACAACTCGACGATCAGCAGATGGCTGAAACTCGGGTTCGCCACCAGCCACGACAGTGCCGGATAAGCCGTCAGAATCGCCAGAATTGTCGCCGCCAGCAGTAGGGGTTTACGTCCGACCTTGTCGGACACCGCACCCATCACCGGCAACCAGAAGAAGTTCGACAGACCAATGCAGACCGTCACCAGCAAGGCGTCCAGGTCCGACAGATGCAGTTCGGATTTGCCGAAAGTCGGGGTGTAGGCGGTGATCAGGTAGAACGATACTGTGGTCATCACAACCAGCGCCATGCCGGCGATGACAATGCCAAAGTTCTGGCCGATCGAACGGACGATTTCGCGCAGGGTAGGGCGATGTTTACGCGCCTGGAATTCCGGGGTTTCTTCCAGCGAACGACGGATGACGAAGATCACCGGTACGATCATGCAGCCGATCAGAAACGGCACGCGCCAACCCCATTCGCCCATTTCCTCCGGGCTTAGCCAGTGATTGAGACCGACACCGAGCAGGCCGGCGAATACCACGGCCGCCTGTTGGCTGGCGGACTGCCAACTGACGAAGAAGCCCTTGCGGCCGGGGGTGGAGATTTCCGCCAGATACACCGACACGCCGCCCAGTTCCACGCCGGCCGAGAAGCCTTGCAGCAGGCGTCCGAACAGCACCAGCAACGGTGCTGCCACGCCAAGCGTTGCATAGCCGGGGACGCAGGCGATCAGCACGGTGCCGGCGGCCATCATTGCCAAGGTAATGATCAGGCCTTTGCGCCGGCCATGACGGTCGATGTAAGCGCCGAGGAAAATCGCCCCCAATGGACGCATCAGGAAGCCGGCGCCGAACGTCGCCAGCGACAGCATCAGGGATGCAAAGGCGCTGTCGGCGGGGAAGAAAGTTTTCGCTATGGCCGTGGCGTAGAAGCCGTAGACCATGAAGTCGAACATTTCGAGGAAATTGCCGCTGACAACGCGAAAAATCGCTTTGCCGTTGCCCGTGGTCGAGGACATTTGCAGATTCTCACTATTGAATTTGTATGAAGGCGTTGCATCCGTTTCGGAGCGAGCGCGCTCTGTAGTCCATAATGGCCGCCGCGGTTTTGCAGGGAGATGAAGATTTGTTAACTGGACGGTGCAGAGGGCTTGTGGTCCTGGCCGCTGTTTTGTCGGGCTGCGGCAACGGCGACAGCCTGGAAAACTTTGGCGGCGCGACCATGGGCAGCACGTATTCGATCAAGTACGTGCGTCATGCAGGTCAAGTGGATGCTGCGCGCGTGCGCAGCGAAGTGGAGGGCATCCTCGCCGAAATCGAGCGGCAAATGTCCACGTATCGCAGTGACTCGGATATCGAGCGCTTCAACGCGTTGCCCGCCAATACTTGTCAGAGAATGCCCGCGCCTGTCCTCGAGTTGGTCCGCGTAGGCGAGCAGCTGTCAGAGCAAAGCGAAGGTTCCTACGACCTGACCGTGGAGCCGCTGCTGAATCTGTGGGGTTTCGGCCCGCAAGGTCGCGAAGAAAAGGTCCCGAGCGCCGCTGCGTTGGCGGAGGTGTTGCAGAGGGTCGGTCACAAGCATTTGCGCATCGATGGCGAGCAGTTGTGCAAGGACGCCGCCGTCGAAGTCGACTTCAACAGTATCGCCGCCGGTTATGCCGTCGACACGATTGCCGCCAGGCTCGACGCCATGGGCATCCACGATTACCTCGCCGAGGCCACTGGCGAGCTCAAGGCCAAGGGCAAAAAACCTGACGGTTCGCCATGGCGCATTGCGTTGGAAGCGCCTCGCGACGATCAGCAGGTCGCCGAGCGCATCATCAACGTCGACGGCTACGGCGTTTCCACCTCGGGTGACTACCGCAACTATTTCCTGCAGGACGGTCGGCGTTATTCCCACACCTTCGATGCCCGCAGTGGCGCGCCCGTCCTACACGATCTGGCGTCGGTCACGGTAATTCATCCTTCAGCACTGATGGCCGATGGACTATCGACGCTGTTGCTGATTCTCGGGCCTGAAAGGGCGTGGGCCTATGCCGAAAAACATGACATTGGTGCATTCTTTGTCATTCGTGCCGATACAGGTTTTGTCATACGCACCAGCAAGGCTTTCGATCGGCTCTCGGGCGCAAAGAATTGACTGGGAGCAATACGAAAGCTGGCGTTGTAGTGCAGGCAAAAGTAGCCTACGACGCGACCAAGGGTTAATGTGCGCGGCGTTGACGCTTCTATAGACTGTGTCCGGGTTCTTTACTGACCCCCAATTGTTCCTTCACGCCGCCGTTCGGCGTGATTTAGCCGCCGGTGCTGCTGGCACCGCGGCCTGTTCTGAGGAGTACGCATGGCTGTCTACAACTACGACGTGGTGGTGCTGGGTTCCGGCCCGGCAGGAGAAGGCGCGGCAATGAACGCCGCCAAAGCAGGGCGCAAGGTCGCGATGGTCGACAGCCGTCGCCAGGTCGGCGGCAACTGCACCCACCTGGGCACCATCCCGTCCAAGGCACTGCGTCACTCGGTGCGGCAGATCATGCAGTTCAACACCAACCCTATGTTCCGGGCCATCGGCGAGCCGCGCTGGTTCTCCTTCCCGGACGTGTTGAAAAGCGCCGAGAAAGTCATTTCCAAACAAGTCGCCTCGCGCACTGGCTACTACGCCCGTAACCGTGTCGACGTGTTTTTCGGCACCGGCAGCTTCGCCGACGAGCAAACCATCGAAGTGGTCTGCGCCAATGGCGTGGTCGAAAAACTGGTAGCCAAGCACATCATCATCGCCACCGGTTCGCGCCCGTATCGCCCGGCAGACATCGATTTCCATCACCCGCGTATCTACGATAGCGACACCATCCTCAGCCTCGGCCACACCCCGCGCAAACTGATCGTTTACGGCGCCGGCGTGATCGGCTGCGAATACGCGTCGATCTTCAGTGGTCTGGGCGTGCTGGTCGAGCTGGTGGACAACCGCGGTCAGTTGCTGAGCTTCCTCGACTCGGAAATCTCCCAGGCGTTGAGCTACCACTTCAGCAACAACAACATCACCGTGCGCCACAACGAAGATTACGATCGCGTTGAAGGCGTCGACAACGGCGTGATCCTGCACCTGAAGTCCGGCAAGAAGATCAAGGCCGACGCCTTGCTCTGGTGCAACGGGCGTACCGGCAACACCGATCAGTTGGGTCTGGAAAACATCGGCGTCAAGGTCAACAGCCGTGGCCAGATCGAAGTCGACGAGGCTTATCGCACCTGCGTGCCGAACATCTACGGCGCGGGCGACGTGATCGGCTGGCCGAGCCTGGCCAGCGCTGCTCACGACCAGGGCCGTTCGGCCGCTGGCAGCATCGTGGATAACGCTAGCTGGCGCTTCGTCAATGACGTGCCGACCGGTATCTACACCATTCCGGAGATCAGCTCGATCGGCAAGAACGAGCAGGAACTGACCCAGGCCAAAGTGCCGTACGAAGTTGGCAAGGCGTTCTTCAAGAGCATGGCGCGGGCGCAGATTGCCGGCGAGCCGCAAGGCATGCTGAAGATCCTGTTCCACCGTGAAACCCTGGAAGTGCTGGGCGTTCACTGCTTCGGTTATCAGGCGTCGGAGATCGTTCACATCGGTCAGGCGATCATGAACCAGCCGGGCGAGCTGAACACGCTGAAGTACTTCGTCAACACCACGTTCAACTACCCGACCATGGCTGAAGCCTATCGGGTAGCGGCGTACGACGGCCTCAACCGGCTTTTTTGACGGGCTCCGGCCGGTGGCCTGAGCCGGCCGGGGAGACCGATTTCAGCAATTCTCGAGCGTGGCAGTGGCCAAACCGGGAAAGTCTGTAATCAGGCTGTCAACGCCGAAGTCGGCGAGTCTGCGCATCAGCGCAGGCTCGTTGACGGTCCACACCGACACATGCAGGCCCTGACGCTGCGCTTTTTGCAGGCGCTCAGGCGTACACAGCGTCCAGTTCAACGCCAGAATCTCGCAGCCGTAGCTTTGCGCGACCTTCAACGGGTCGAGCCAGGCGTACTCGGCGACCAGACCGCGCGACACATCCGGCACCAGATCCAGTGCAGCCTTCAACACTTCCCGCGAGCTCGAGGTGATGGTCACCTTGTCGAGCAAGCCGTGGCGTTGCGCCATTTCCCGAATCGCCAACACGGTCGTGGCTGCGCGGGTGCGTGAAGCGCTTTTGACTTCAAGCTGCCAGTGCTCGAAATCGCACTTCTCGAACAACTCTTCCAGCGTCGGAATCGGGCACGGCTTGATCCAGCCAGGGCCGCCCTTACGCGCATCAAATGTCACCAGATCGGCGGCAGTCTGCTCGACGACCTTGCCGCGACGGTCGGTGGTGCGCTTGAGCGTCGGGTCGTGAATGACCATCAGCTCGCCGTCCTTTGACAGGTGCAGATCCAGTTCGCAGCGGCGCACGCCGTGCTTGAGACATTCCTGAAAACTGGTCAGGGTGTTTTCCGGTGCTTCGCCCTTGGCGCCGCGGTGGCCGTAGATGAGGGTCACGGTTCTTCCTTAATTTAAATGCCTGATTCGTTCTGTTCGCGGGCCAGACGCCGTTCCTGAGCCTGCTTCTGCAAGATGTAGCGGGCAAGTAGCTGGCGCTGGGCATCGGTCAGGTGTTCGAACTCGGTCCCGACGTCATAACCCTCACCCTTGCGCTCGCAATGGGTGACACGGGCGCGCAGCAACAGGCCGAGCGCCTGGGGCATCAGCACCAGTTTGATTGACAGGTGTGCACCGGCTGCGATGGGCGTCGGGTGCTGGAAGTCGATCCCGCCCTCGGAGATGATCACCGGTTGCGGCTCGCCGATGTGGCCGAGCACGGTGAGGGCGACCACCTGGCTGAGCAGGTCGATGCGTTTGTTCTGGGATTTCAGGAACGCGGCGATGGCCCGATCGCGCTCGCTGATCTGGCGCAACAGGTGCTGCGACTCGAATTCGCTCAGGTGCAGCTCGCTGAGCAGGTTGAATAGAGGGGAAGCATCCTGCAACACTTCCTGGCCTGCGGCTTCGGGAGCGGACAGGGGCCGAATTTCCAGTGCGATCGTGTCCTCGATACGGTAGTATTCGCGGCGATCTTCTTCATCTAATGTCGACATGGCGAACCCATGGTAGCGGCGGTGGTCTGAGTGTAAAGCTGGTTATCGACCCCCGCCACAAGGACGTTCCTTTTCCCTCCGAACAAGCCCCGACATGTTCAGACCTCTCTTCGTATTTATCGGCACGCGTTATACCCGTGCAAAACGTCGCAATCATTTTGTGTCATTCATTTCCCTGACTTCGATGATCGGGCTCGCCCTTGGCGTGGTCGTGATGATCGTGGTGCTCTCGGTGATGAATGGCTTCGATCATGAGATGCGCACCCGCGTACTGGGCATGGTGCCCCACGCGACCATTGAATCCACTGATCCGATCAACGATTGGCAAAGCCTGGCCACCAAGGTCAAACAGAACCCGCAGGTGGCGGCCGTCGCGCCGTTCACCCAGATGCAGGGCCTGCTGACCAATAACGGTCAGGTCTCCAAGGTGTTGCTCAACGCCATCGACCCTGCGCTCGAGCGCAATGTGTCGATCATCGACAACTTCATGAAGCAGGGCAAACTCGACGACCTGACGCCGGGCAGCTTCGGCATCGTCATCGGCGACAAGGCCGCGACCAAGCTAGGCGTGGGTCTCGGTGACAAGGTCACTTTCGTTGCCCCGGAGGTCAGCGTGACCCCGGCCGGGATGTTCCCGCGCATGAAGCGCTTCACCGTGGTCGGCATTTTCCATGTCGGCGCCGGCGAGCTCGACGGTTATCTGGGCGTCACCAACCTGCAGGATCTGGCGAAAATGCATCGCTGGAAGCCTGATCAGGTGCAGGGCCTGCGTCTGAAGTTCGACGACCTGTTTCAGGCACCGCGTGCGGCATGGAGCATCGCCCAGCAACTTGGCGATGACCGTTTCTACGCCCGTGACTGGACCCGCACCCACGGCAATCTGTATCAGGCGATCCGCATGGAAAAAGCCATGATCGGTCTGCTGTTGCTGCTGATCGTTGCGGTGGCGGCGTTCAACATCATTTCCACGCTGGTGATGGTGGTGAACGACAAGAAGGGCGACATCGCCATTCTGCGCACCCTCGGCGCTACGCCGGGGACGATCATGCGTACGTTCATGGTGCAAGGCACGGTCATTGGTGTGGTCGGCACCGCCATTGGCGCGGTGCTCGGGATTCTCGCCGCGCTCAACGTCAGCGCTGCGATTTCGGCCCTTGAAGGGCTGCTCGGGCACAAGTTCCTTAATGCTGACGTGTATTTCATTGATTATCTTCCGTCGCAGGTGCAGAGCCAGGATGTGATCATGGTCTGCGCCGCTGCATTGGTTTTGAGTTTCCTCGCCACCCTGTATCCCGCCTGGCGTGCCGCGCGCACCCAGCCGGCGGAGGCGTTACGTTATGAGTGAGTCGGGCATGAGTGAAAAAGCAATCTTGAGCTGCCGCAACCTGGGCAAATCCTACGAGGAAGGTCCGGAGTCGGTAGAAGTGCTGGCCGGTCTGCAACTGGAGTTGAACCCGGGCGAGCGTGTGGCGATTGTCGGCACCTCGGGCTCGGGCAAAAGTACTTTGCTCAACCTGCTGGGCGGCCTCGACACGCCGACCCAGGGCAGTGTCTGGCTCGATGGTGAAGAATTGTCGGCGCTGAGCGAGAAGAAGCGCGGTCTGCTGCGTAACCGTTCGCTGGGCTTCGTCTACCAGTTCCACCACTTGCTGCCGGAATTCACCGCGCTGGAAAACGTCTGCATGCCGCTGCTGATCGGCAAGACGTCGATCCCTGAGGCACGTCAGCGCGCCACCGCGCTGCTGGAGCGAGTGGGGCTGGGCCATCGCCTGGAACACAAACCCTCCGAGCTGTCCGGCGGTGAACGCCAGCGTGTAGCGATTGCCCGCGCACTGGTGAATAAGCCGGGGCTGGTAATGCTCGATGAGCCGACCGGCAACCTCGACTCCCACACCGCCCAGGGCATTCAGGATTTGATGCTGGAACTCAGCACCTCGATGCGCACGGCGTTCCTGGTGGTGACCCACGACATGAACCTGGCTCGCCAGATGGATCGCGTCCTGCACCTGCAAAACGGTTGCCTGACGCCCATCTGATGAGTTGAAACCCGGCGTCTGAAAAGGCGTCGGGTCTTTTATTTTTATACGGTGCCCCAGCGAATGTTCAGACCGTTATCGATCTTTATCGGCACGCGCTATACCCGCGCCAAGCGCCGCAATCGCTTTGTTTCGTTCATTTCGATGACCTCGATGATCGGCCTCGCCCTCGGCGTGCTGGCGATGATCGTGGTGTTGTCGGTGATGAACGGCTTCCAGCGCGAAATGAGCTCGCGCATCCTCGGCATGGTGCCGCACGCAACCATCGTTGGCGTCAAACCGATTGACGATTGGCAGCCGGTAGCCGCCGCGGCCATGAAAAATCCCGAAGTGACCGCCGCCGTGCCGTTCACCGAAATGGAAGGCATGCTCTCCTACAAAGGTTTGATGCAGCCGATCCAGATCAGCGGCGTCGATCCGGCGCAGGAAGGCAAGGTGTCGATCGTCGCCCAGCACATTGTGCAGGGCCGTCTCGACGCGCTCAAACCAGGTGAGTTCGGTGTGGTCATTGGTGAAATTACCGCTCGCCGTTTCCGCCTGAATGTCGGCGACAAGATCACCCTGATCGTGCCGGAAGTCAGCACCGCGCCGGGCGGGATTACCCCGCGAATGCAGCGGCTCAACGTGGTCGGCGTGTTCAAGGTGGGGGCCGAGCTGGACGGCTCGATGGGCCTGATTCACGTAGCCGATGCCGCGACCATGCAGCGCTGGGAGCCGAATCAGGTGCAGAGCGTGCGTCTGGCAGTCAAAGACTTGTACGCCGCGCCGAAAGTGTCTTCAGACATCGCCGCCGGTCTTGGCGCCGAGTTCAAGGCGGACGACTGGACCCACACTCAGGGCAGTCTGTTCAGTGCGATGAAGATGGAAAAAACCATGATCGGCCTGTTGCTGCTGATGATTGTCGCGGTGGCGGCGTTCAACATCATCGCCACATTGATCATGGTGGTGAACGACAAGGGCGCGGACATTGCGATCCTGCGCACCATCGGCGCCACGCCCCGGCAGATCATGGCGATCTTCATGGTGCAGGGCACGGTGATTGGCATTGTCGGCACGCTGATTGGTGGTGTGCTGGGCGTGATCGCGGCGCTGAATGTCAGTGAACTGGTTGGCTGGTTCGAGCGAGTGAGCGGGCAGCACATCTTCAGCTCCGATGTGTATTTCGTCAGCAATCTGCCGTCTGAGTTGCAGGGTGGTGATGTGTTGCTGATCTGCTCCGCCGGGTTTGTCTTGAGCTTCCTCGCGACGCTGTATCCGGCGTGGCGAGCGGCGAAGATCGAGCCGGCTCACGCCCTGAGATATTCGTAAGCACTGACGCGAAATACTGTAGGAGCTGCGGCACGCTGCGATCTTTTGATCTTGATCTTTAAGATCAAAAGATCGCAGCGTGCCGCAGCTCCTACAGTTTCAATCTTCTTTGGGCAACTCAATCACAAACCGCGTCCAGCCCCGATCAGATTCGCAATGAATCTGCCCGCCGTGGGCCCGAACGATCGATTGAGTAATCGCCAATCCCAATCCCGCATGTTCGCTGCTACCTTCCTGCCGCGCCGGATCGGCCCGATAGAAACGGTCAAACAATCGCGGCAACAGCTGCGCTGAAATCTCACCGCCGGTGTTCTCGACCGATACACGCACAGCATTCGGCAGATCCTGGATCGCCAAGCGGACCTCCCCCGAGGCGGGCGTAAATCGCAGCGCGTTATCCAGCAGATTCGACAACGCTCGGCGCAACATGCTGCGGTCACCTTCGATTCGCGCAGTGCCTTCACGGCTCAACGTCACTGCGGCGTCCTCGGCCAACGGCGCAAAAAACTCCAACAGCGCATCCGCCTCATCCGCCAACGTTAGTGGTTCACGCTTGGGCATCAGCAAACCGTGATCAGCCTTGGCCAGATACAACATGTCATTGACCAGTTGCGCCATCCATTGCAGTTCTTCAAGGTTGCTGTGCAGCGCTTCGCGGTAATCCTCGATCGGCCGCGGGCGGGTGAGGGTGACCTGGGTGTGGGTCAGCAGGTTCGACAGTGGCGTGCGCAGCTCATGGGCGATGTCGGCCGAAAATGCCGAGAGCCGCTGAAACGAGTCGTCGAGGCGTGCGAGCATGGCGTTGAAACTGTGGGCCATTTCCGCAAGCTCTGGAGGCATTTGCGCTTCCGACAGTCGGGCATTGAGCGATTGCGCCGAAATCCCACGCGCCACCGCACTCATGCGCCGCAATGGGCGCAAGCCGCTGCGCGCGGCCCAGGCACCGAGCAACGCGGTAGCCAGCGCCGAAAGCCCGACGGTCAGCCAGATCAGATGCTGCATGCGTTGCAGAAAGTGCTGGTGATGGGTGATGTCCAGCAACAGCGTCAATTTTGGCGAGTCGGGTTTATCCGGGTAGAGCGGGGCATTCAGCACGCGGTACTCGGTGTCGCTATTGCTCACGGTCGACAGGCCGGATTGTTGCGGCAAGACATCTGGCACCTTGATCGAGCTGTCATACCAGCGTTGCCCGTCACCGCCAGTGATGCGTAACGACAGATCGGCTTGTCGGCTCAGTTCGTCCGCCAGCCGTGCCTCAGCCTCACTGGCCTGAACATCCTGCAAGGCGCGGCGCAGGCCGATCAGTTTGCCGTCGAGCAATTGCTGGTCGAGCTCAATGAAATGCGCCTCACTGGCGCGGTTGAACAGCACCCCGGCGAACAGTGAAACCACAGCGGTGCAGGCAGCAAACAACAAGGCCAGGCGTGAACTCAACGACAACCGGCGCATCAGGCTGGGCGCTCTTCAAGCACATAACCCATGCCGCGCACGGTGTGGATCAGCTTGTTGGGGAATTCGTCGTCGACCTTCAGGCGCAGGCGCCGGATCGCCACTTCGATGACGTTGGTGTCGCTGTCGAAATTCATGTCCCAGACCTGCGAGGCGATCAGCGATTTGGGCAGCACTTCCCCCTGACGGCGCAGAAGCATTTCCAGCAGGGCGAATTCCTTGGCGGTCAGATCGATGCGCTGGCCCTGGCGTTCGACTCGGCGACGGATCAGGTCCAGACGCAGATCGGCCAATTGCAGACTGGTTTCCTGCGGTGTGGCACTGCCCCGACGCAACAGGCTACGCACCCTAGCCAGCAGTTCGGAGAAGGCGAACGGTTTGACCAGGTAATCGTCGGCGCCGAGTTCCAGACCGTGAACCCTGTCCTCCACCGCGTCTTTTGCTGTCAGAAAAAGCACCGGCGTATCCAGGCCTGCATTACGGACTGTTTGCAGAATCTGCCAGCCATTGCGCCCGGGCAGCATCACGTCGAGGATCAGCAATGCGTAATCACCGCTCAAGGCCAGTTGCTGGCCGCTGTCGCCATCGGCCACCAGTTCGGTGTTGAAGCCGGCCTCGGTCAGGCCCTGACGCAGGTATTGGCCGGTTTTCGCTTGGTCTTCGACGATCAACAGTTTCATGGGCAACTCGGGTTGATTCAATGTGATTCGGGGTGTAGCAACGAAAGCTTTATACCGCGAGAGCAGGCAGCAACCGTCAACCTGACAAAGTTGTAATCTGCCTGTCAGGTAGATGCCAGCGCCGGCCGGCTAGAGTTTCCCACAGGCTGAACCTTATCTTGTTGGAGTACGACCATGTTTTCGCGCAAATCCCTGATGTTGACCGCTTGTTTGTTGGTATTGAGCGCGTCAGTGTCGGCCGGAGCAGGGCACACCTACGAATTCGGTCAACCGGCCACGGCAAGCAAAGCCACCCGAAGTATTGAAGTGGTGATGGGTGATATGTCGTTCGAGCCAAAGGCTATCAAGGTCGAGGCCGGTGAGACCGTTCGCTTTGTGCTGGTGAATAAAGGCCAGTTGCTGCATGAATTCAACCTCGGTGACGCGGCGATGCATGCCAGTCATCAGAAGGAAATGTTGCAGATGCAGCAGAGCGGCATGCTTACGCCTACTGGCATGAAGGAAATGTCCCACGACATGGCGGGCATGGATCACGCTGCGATGGGCCATGGCATGAAGCATGACGATCCGAACAGTGTGTTGGTCGAACCGGGTAAAACCGCTGAGTTGACCTGGACCTTCAGCAAGGCTACGGGTCTGGAGTTTGCCTGCAATATCCCCGGCCATTATCAGGCCGGTATGGTCGGCAAACTGACTGTCAGTCAGTAAGCACTCAAAGGTGCGGGCAAAGACTGGTAGAATCCGCTGATTCTTCAGTCAGGTTTCCGCCATGCATCCCGCAGCCGAACACTCGCCGCTGGGCAAATCCAGCGAATACATCGCCACCTACACACCGTCCTTGCTGTTCCCGATTCCGCGCACCGCGAAATGGGCGGAGCTGGGCCTGACCGCCGAAACCCTGCCGTATAAAGGCGTGGATTTCTGGAACTGCTTCGAACTGTCGTGGCTGCTGCCGTCAGGCAAACCGGTGGTGGCCATCGGCGAATTCAGCATTCCGGCGGATTCGCCGAATATCATCGAATCCAAGTCCTTCAAGCTGTATTTGAACTCGCTGAACCAGACGCCGTTTGCCGATAGCGCCACGCTGGAAGCGACGTTGGTCAAGGATCTGTCGGCAGCGGCCGGCAAACCGGTCGGCGTGCGGGTTCGCAGCCTGAAAGAAGTCGAAGCCGAAGGCGTCGTAGCGTTGCCGGGTGTGTGCATTGATGACCTGGAAATCAGCGTCAGCAACTATGAGCACCCGCGTCCGGAACTGCTGCGTTGCGATGATTCGCGCGTCGTCGAGGAGAGCGTGCACAGCCACCTGCTCAAGTCCAATTGCCCGGTGACCAGTCAGCCGGACTGGGGCAGTGTAGTGGTGGAATATCGCGGCGCGGCGCTGGATCACGCCAGTCTGCTGGAATACATCGTCAGCTTCCGTCAGCACTCAGACTTCCACGAGCAGTGTGTGGAGCGGATTTTCCTGGATCTGCAGCGTTTGTTGAAACCAGAAAAACTGACGGTATTTGCACGTTACGTGCGTCGCGGTGGGCTGGATATCAACCCGTACCGCAGCACCGAAAGCGCACAACTGCCGAACCACCGGCTCGTGCGTCAATAAAGATCGAGAATGTGCGATATCCAATGTGGGAGCGAGCCTGCTCGCGAATGCGGTGTGTCATTCAAGGATGATGTCGATTGACACGACGCCTTCGCGAGCAGGCTCGCTCCCACAGGGCGCTGTGTTTCAAGTCCGGAAATGAAAAAGCCCTGCCATCACTGGCAGGGCTTTTTTGTCTGGCGTGGAATCAGATCCCCATGCTGCCCAGTGTATTGATGATGTTGCGCAGGGTACCGGCAATGGCTGGGTGTTCGACCTCAAAACGTTCGACAGCCAGGTTCACGCCATCAGCGAGGCTGGCATCCTGGGTCTTGGTTTCGAGTTCAAGCTCCAGCTGAATCTGCTGCATCAGCGTACGCAGATCTTCCCGTTCGGCTTCAGTCAGCGGCGGATTCTGATCCAGCTGCTCGCGCAGGGTATCGAGCTGTTTTTGAAGTTCTTGAGCGGGCATGGTGTTTTCCTTTTTATCGAGAGGCACTGGCATTGACCGCAGCCACGCGCCAAAGGTCTATTGCTGACCTTTAGATTAATCCACTCTCGAGCACCCTGCATGATCCCGATCAGGGCTTTTCGCCTTTGAGGCGGCGCAAGCTGATGTCCGCCAGGCAGGTTTCCAGCTCGCCCAAATGATCGATCACCGAGTGCACGCCGAGGCCGAACAGCTGCATCGTCGCTTTGCCGCGCAACTGCTCCCGTTCCTTTTGGCTCAAGGCTTGCCATTCGCCCGGCGCCAGACCGCAGAGTGAACCGCAGGATGCCAGGCCGATTGTCCATAAGCCGGCATTGAGACCCGATTGCAGCAGTCGAGGCTCGCCGCTGACCAGTACGCAGCCGTCGAGGGTGCCAACGTTCAAGTCCATCAGCGCTTGCCAGCAGGCGTTGGGAGCGGGCCAGGGATTGATTGTTGCCGAATGTTGCGCAGGCTTGATCCACGCCGGTAAGGCAGCCGATAGCGGTCCCGCAATGGCTGCGGGCAGGTCGTCGATCCACGCGCAAGGAATGTGCTGGCGCTGCAGGCTCTGCAGACTTTCGAGCGCGCCCGGTGTGGTCTCGGCATGTTCGGGCAGGGCGGCGCTCTGTTGTCGGGCGCGGGCACCGAAATCCACCAGGCAACCACTGAGTCCGAACAGTATGGCGTTCAGGCCGGGCGCGGCGACGGGCAAGGTTTCGGCGTGTGACATGGCAACATCCCTGAAATATCCATGAGGCTAGAACGTGTCGATGACAGTTGCATGACGGCGGTGTGAATGGAGGTCTCGAGAAACGTCCTGCAAGTCACTGCATTCCCGGACTGCTCAAAAGGACTTTTGCGCTTATACTAGCGGCCTTACCGCCCAGGTCGAGATGCCTGTGCCAGTACAAATCCAAGGAGTTTCTCTATGCGCTTGAGCCCTTCGCTCGCTCAGCTTTGTGTATATGCCGGCCTGGTGCTGGCGCCGTTCGCCACTCAAGCGGCAACGGAAGAAGACCCTTGGGAAAGCGTCAACCGTCCGATCTTCCAGTTCAACGACTTCGTCGACACCTACGCGCTGAAGCCTTTGGCGCAGGGCTATGAATTCGTGACGCCGCAATTTGTCGAAGACGGCATCCACAACATGTTCCGCAACGTCGGTGACGTCACCAACCTGGCGAACAACATTCTGCAGGCCAAACCCGCTGCGGCTGGCGTCGACACCGCACGCCTGATCTTCAACACCACATTCGGCCTGCTTGGCTTCTTCGACGTCGGCACCCACATGGGCCTGACCCGTAGCGACGAAGACTTCGGTCAGACCCTCGGTTACTGGGGCGTGGGCAGCGGCCCGTACGTGATGCTGCCGCTGATGGGCCCGAGCACCCTGCGTGACGCACCGTCCAAGTATGTCGACGGCTTCACCGGCATGTACCGCTACATCAACGATGTGCCCGTGCGTAACTCGATATTCGGCCTGAACATCGTCGACACCCGCGCCAGCCTGCTGTCCAGCGAGAAGCTGATCAGCGGCGACAAGTACACCTTCATTCGTAACGCCTACTTGCAAAACCGCGAGTTCAAGGTGAAGGACGGCCAGGTCGAAGACGATTTTTGATCTCGACCGGTGAAAAAAGAAGGCGACCCTCGGGTCGCCTTTTTTGTGTGCGCTTATTTCATCTTCAGGATGCTCAGGCCAAGCTTTTGGCTGTCGCCCTCCTGAGCCTTGACCCAAACCACTTCGGTCTCGGCTTCAAGACCGCTGAGTGCCGAGTGCTCGGAGTCAATGCTCACGTACAAACGATCACCCACCTTGAAGCTGCGCGGTGCTTCAACCTGCATGCCGCTGCTGGAGAGGTCGATGCACACGGCCGAGACCTGATCCCCTTCATGAATCAACACGACATCGGCATCGACACGCATGCGGATGAAATCGCGCTTTTCGCTGTAGTCCCGACCGGTTTGACTCATGGTTCTGACCTTCCATTGGGTTACGGTTTGAGCAGTTCTTATAACTCTCGGTGATTTGACAAGTAAAGTCGTCAAGCGACCATCGGCGCATGCTTGAAACGCCCAGCGGATGGGAGTACCGTCTGCGCCTTAGAAGGGCACCTCTGGTGCAACCGTGTACGCAGCTAACGCGCGAAAGCGGTGCAGCAGAGAGGCTAGAAAGCGAATCCAGTAGTCTGCGCAGGGCCGTTGCCCCGCCAACTACGCCAACCTAATTCTGGCGCCGTTTGCCCACATGCCAAAAACCAGTGCCACGCTGCTGATAATCGATGATGACGAAGTAGTGCGCGCGAGCCTCGCGGCCTATTTGGAAGACAGTGGTTTCAGCGTCCTGCAGGCCAGCAACGGCCAACAGGGTCTTCAGGTATTCGAGCAAGACAAGCCCGACTTGGTCATCTGCGATCTGCGCATGCCGCAGATGGGCGGTCTCGAACTCATCCGTCAGGTCACCGAGCTGTCACCGCAAACGCCGGTGATCGTGGTTTCGGGTGCCGGCGTGATGAACGACGCGGTCGAGGCGCTGCGCCTGGGCGCGGCGGATTACCTGATCAAGCCTCTCGAAGATCTGGCTGTGCTCGAGCACTCTGTGCGCCGGGCCCTGGATCGTGCGCGCCTGCTGCTGGAAAACCAGCGCTACCGCGAGAAGCTCGAAACGGCCAACCGCGAGCTCGAAGCCAGCCTGAACCTGCTCCAGGAAGACCAGAACGCCGGTCGCCAGGTGCAGATGAACATGCTGCCGGAAAGTCCGTGGAGCATCGACGAGTTCAAGTTTGCCCACCAGATCATCCCGTCGTTGTACCTGTCGGGTGATTTTGTCGACTATTTCCGTGTCGACGAGCGCCGGGTTGCATTTTATCTGGCGGACGTATCGGGTCATGGCGCCTCTTCAGCCTTCGTCACCGTGCTGCTGAAGTTCATGACCACGCGCTTGCTGTTCGAATCCAAGCGCAACGGCACTTTGCCTGAATTCAAGCCTTCGGAAGTCCTTGGTCATATCAACCGGGGGCTGATCAGTTGTAAGCTGGGTAAACACGTCACAATGGTCGGTGGAGTCATCGACGAGGAGACCGGTTTGTTGACCTATAGCATCGGCGGCCATCTGCCGTTGCCTGTGTTGTACACGCCTGACAGTGTTCGATATCTCGAAGGGCGCGGTCTGCCGGTGGGCCTCTTCAATGAAGCCACCTACGAAGATCACGTGCTTGAGCTGCCGCCGACGTTCAGCCTGACGCTGATGTCTGACGGCATTCTGGATCTATTGCCAGAACCTACGCTCAAAGAAAAAGAAGCCGCTTTGCCTCAACGGGTGAAGTCGGCGGGCGGCAGCCTGGATGGTCTGCGGCAAGTTTTTGGATTGGCCACGCTGGGGGAGATGCCGGATGATATCGCCCTGTTGGTGTTGAGCAGGAATCTTTAATGAGTACCGGTAGAATCCAGTTCGCCGAGCAGGATGGCACCTTCGTCCTGAAGTTCGTTGGTGAAGTTCGCCTGACCCTGTGTTCGGCGTTGGATGCGACTATTGAGAAAATCTTCACCGCGCTGAATTTCAACGCGATCGTGATTGATTTGACCGAAACCCGCAGCATCGACAGCACGACATTGGGCCTGTTGGCCAAGCTGTCGATCCTGTCGCGGCAGAAGGTTGGTTTGCTGCCGACCGTGGTCACCACCCACGATGACATCACCCGTCTGCTGCAATCGATGGGCTTCGAGCAGGTGTTCAACATCGTCAATCACCCCGTGCCGTGCCCGGAGTGCCTCGATGACCTGCCGGATCAGGATCAGTCGGAAGAAGTGGTGCGGATCAAGGTGCTGGAAGCGCACAAGATCCTCATGGGCCTGAATGATTCCAATCGTGAAGCGTTTCACGATCTGGTGAATGCGCTCGAACGGCACTGATTACCTGAAGTGATGTTTGCCGGGCTGGCCTCTTCGCGAGCAGGCTCGCTCCCACAGGGTTACGGGGAGACCACAGCATTTCCATACACCCGCATATCCTGTAGGCGCGAGCTCGCTCGCGAAGGCGTCAGCTCAGACGCTACATTTTCAAGTATCTAGCCAATAAAAAAGGGCGAACCCACCAGGGTCCGCCCTTTTTGCATTTGCCGAACTAGATTACAGCTTGGCCTGCAGCAACGCCTCGAGCTTTTCCTGGTCACGGGCGAACTGACGAATGCCTTCAGCCAGTTTCTCGGTGGCCATCGCGTCTTCGTTGGACAACCAGCGGAACTGCGCTTCATTGAGGCTCAGGCGCGCTTCACCCGCGTGTCCTGGCGCCAGTTTGCGCTCCAGCTTGCCAGTGTCGGCCGCCAGTTTGTCGATCAGGTCCGGGCTGATGGTCAGGCGGTCGCAGCCAGCCAGTTGCTCGATCTGGTTGAGGTTGCGGAAGCTCGCACCCATGACCACGGTCTTGTAGTCATTGGCCTTGTAGTAGTTGTAGATGCGCGTTACGGACTGCACACCCGGATCGTCGGCGCCGGTGTAGTCGTTGCCGTTGGCCTTCTTGTACCAGTCGTAGATCCGGCCTACGAACGGCGAGATCAGGAACACACCGGCATCGGCGCAAGCTGCCGCTTGGGCGAAGGAGAACAACAAGGTCAGGTTGGTCTGAATGCCTTCCTTCTCCAGTACTTCGGCGGCACGGATGCCTTCCCAGGTCGAAGCAATCTTGATCAGCACGCGGTCACGGCCAATGCCGGCCTTGTCGTAAAGCTCGATCAGGCGATGCGCGCGTTTCAGCACGGCGTCCTTGTCGAACGACAGGCGCGCGTCCACTTCGGTGGAGATACGGCCCGGGATTACTTTGAGGATTTCCTGACCCACCGCAACGCCGAAACGGTCGCTGGCCAGGCCAACATCGCCCTTGCAGTCGCTGACGCAAGCATTCAGCAGTTCGGCATAACCAGGAATGGCCGAAGCTTTAAGCAGCAGGGAAGGGTTGGTGGTGGCGTCGACCGGTTTGACTCGGGAGATCGCTTCGAGGTCGCCGGTGTCGGCCACAACGGTGGTGAATTGTTTAAGTTGTTCCAGCTTGGAAGTCATGGGTGTGCTCTGTCCTGTGGGTCTGACGACATTACCCGAGCGCTGACAGCCACTCAAGGGCGCGTGCGTGGATCGATGGCCCCTGAGGCAACAACCTGAAAACGATTGTTTGAAAGGCGGGGCGCGGTATCGATGAATACGACGTCAAAACCCCTGACAGGTTCAAAGCAACTGACCTGCGTACAGATCAGTCGCACAGTATCTACTGCATGTTCAACTGAGTGGCGGCGGCCATTTTCGCCGGTTTCGGTTGCCCGTCTGTGGTCAGCAGGCCGAAGTTCTTCTCGCGTTCGTTACTGCCCGATGCGCTGTTGCGCCATTCGTAGATCGATGTCAGCGCAATGTTGAGCTTTTTCACATCGGCGATAAACGCGCTGACCTTGCTGGCCTGCCCGTCGATGCCGCCATTGGAGCTGAGCGCCGATACGCCCCATTCACTGATGACCCCAGGCAGATGAAAGTTTTGCTGGATAAACGACTGTGCATTGCTGATTTGCGTGGCCGTCATGCCGTACGGGTGATAGGAAATCGCGTCGAGGCATTTCGGGTACTCACTGACGATCCTGTTAAGCGCCACCGTTGACGCAGAGCCTGCGGTCGGTGCCCGGGCAAAACCGAAGCCGACCACTGGCGTGGTTTGCGCTGTGGCCTGCAACGACTTGCACACGGCGCTCATGAACGGCACGAACGTCGTAGCGAAATTGCGCGTTGGCCAGTAGGTTTCAAGGTCGGGCTCGTTCCAGATCTCGATCGCCACCAGTTGTGAACTGTAGGTTTTCTCCAGGCCTGTCAGTGCGGTGGCGAACGATTCGCCAGCCTTTGTCAGTTCACCGACGTTGTCGGGTGTCGGGGTCAACGGCTTGATCGCGCGCACGGTCAGCAATACAGGCAAACCCGCGGATTGTGCGGCTGCAAAGGCATCGCTGACCTGTTTCTGATAAGCCTTGGCGCTGAGACTGTCGCTCCATACGCCGAAGCGCACAAAACTGAAGCCTGCGGCTTTGATATGGCCAGCATCCTCGGCGGAGAAGTTCTGGATCTTGACCTGGATTCCGACGGTCTTGGCGGGGAGATTGGGAAACAGTTCGCTGGCATGAACTTGAGGTGCGGCACTGAGCGCCAACAACAGCGAGGCACTGAGGCGTTTGAGATGGGCTGATTGCATGTCTGCTCTCCAATGAGAATGACAACGGCGAATAGTTCTCTGGGCGTCTGTTGTTTGAAACTAACAATCGCGCGAAGTGCGCGAATGTTATTTTTTGTCGGAAATCATTCGCGTGAAAATCACAGTTATTTTTAGTCCGCTAATTCTGGTTGGGGGGCTTTTAAGCGCTGTGGTACTTAGTGTTCCGGTACTAACAGGGTGAATCTATTTTCTGAGTGCAGGAAGATCTAGTGGGTTCATTAAAGTTCGCTCTAGATGTTGGCAGTTTGATATTACACAGGAAAGTAAACCTTGTTCAAAAAGATCCTTGTCGTCTGCGTTGGCAATATATGCCGAAGTCCTACCGCAGAACTGTTGCTGCGTAACGCGCTGGCCCCCGGAGCAATCTCGGTGACCTCCGCAGGCCTCGCGGCACGTGTCGGAGAAGGCGTTGAAGCTTCGGCGCGGCAGGTTCTGGAAGACCACGGGCATAGCGCCGAAGGCTTCAGGGCGCGGCAACTGACCTCGGACATCGTCAATGAATCAGATCTGATTCTGGTCATGGAAAAGCAACACGTTAACCAAGTATTGAATATTGCCTCCCATGCGCGGGGCAAAGTCTTTCTGCTCGGCAAATGGCAGAGCGAACGAGAGATACAAGATCCATACCGTCAAGGCAAGGCCGCTTTTATTCATGCCCATGCATTGATTGAAGATGCTGTCAGCGCATGGGCGCAACGTCTTGTACGTTGATCAATATTCTTCAGATCAGTGAATGGTAAGAACAGACTTATGCAGTTACCGTCAGTAATCGCCAACCGTGACAACGATCAAGACAGTATTGATCTACTCGGCATATTCGGCAGTTTGATAGACCAGAAATGGTTGATCGGCGCACTCACCGGTGCCTTTATGGCTGCCGGCGTTGCCTATGCGGTGTTGGCCACGCCTGTGTACCTGGCGAACGCGCTGGTGCAGGTCGAACCGAAAAAGAACGACATGCTCGGTTTTTCCGACCTCAACAGCATGCTCGGTGGGCAATCGCCGTCGGTGACCGAAATTGGCATCATCAAGTCGCGCGCGGTGATCGGCAAAACCGTCGATGACCTGCGGTTGGATATCGATGTCACGCCTAATACCTTTCCGCTGATTGGCGGTTTTCTCGCTCGCCGTTATCGCGGCGAAACCGAGTTCAGCGTCGCGCCGCCAAAGTTCGGCATGAACAGCTATGCGTGGGGCGGCGAGCGTGTCGAGATCGCCCGGCTGGACCTGCCAAAAGAACTGCTGGGCAAAAAGCTCACGCTGATTGCCGGTGAACAACATCACTTCAAGCTGTTTGATGAAAACGACAACGTGCTGGTAGACGGTGTTGTCGGTGAAGCCTTCGCACAAGATGACGTAAAGGGGCTGATCGCCCAGCTGTCGGCCAATCCTGGCACGCAGTTCCAGGTGGTGCGCAATCCACGGATCGTGACCATCCAGAGCTATCAGGATGCGCTGGATATTTCCGAGCAGGGCAAAGAGTCGGGCATCATCCGCCTCGCGCTGGCCAGCGCCGATGCGCCTGAGGCGGTGAAGATCCTCAACAAGATCGCGGCGCTGTACGTCGAGCAGAATGTGCGCCGCACGTCTGCCGAAGCGGCGCAGAGCCTGGCTTTCCTGCAGAGCCAGCTACCGCAGGTCAAACGTGATCTGGCCAAGGCCAGTGATGCGCTCAACGCCTACCAGACGCACGGCAAGACCGTGAATATCTCGCTGGAAACCCAGTCGGTGCTCGGTCAGACCGTGGCGCTCGATACACGGATTTCCGAGCTGAAAATGCAGCAGGCGGAGATGGATCGCAAGTTCACCAAACAGCATCCGGCCTATCGCGCCTTGATGAGCCAGATCGGCGAATTGACGCAACAGCAGAGGTCGCTTGAAGGCAAGGTTCAGGATTTGCCGGCCACGCAACAGGAGCTGTTGAACCTGACCCGCGATGTTGAAGTGGCCTCGCAGATCTACACGCAATTGCTGAACAAATCCCAGGAACTGGACATCGTCCGTGCCGGCGCAGTCGGCAACGTGCGCTTGATCGACACGGCGGATGCCGACCTGACCAGCCCGGTCAAACCGAAAAAAGCCCTGATCGTGCTTATCGCAACCTTCCTCGGCGCCTTCGTCGGCGTCGCCCTGGTGTTGCTGCGCAAATCCCTCAGTCGTGGCCTGGAAGGGCCGGAGGCGATCGAGCAACTTGGCTTGCCGGTGTACGCATCGATTCCTTACAGCGCGCTGCAACAGGAAGAGGACGGCAAAAAGGGTCGCGCCCGCGATGGCGTGGACAAACCGGCGTACCTGTTGGCGTTGCGCAACCCGACGGATCTGTCCATCGAGTCGATCCGCAGCCTGCGTACCTGCCTGCACTTCGCCGGACTGGACTCGACCAACAACCGCATCATGATTTCCGGGCCGAGCCCGCAGGTCGGCAAGACGTTCGTCTCTTCCAACCTTGCCGCCGTCATGGCGCAAAGCGGTCAGCGTGTGGTGCTGATCGACGCCGACATGCGCAAAGGGCATCTGCACAAAACCCTCAACGTACCGATCGCCAATGGTTTGTCGGATCTGCTGGTCAAGCGCTGCAGCCTCGAGCAGTCGATCAAAAAAATCGAAGGCGCTGACCTGCATTTCATCAGTCGCGGGCAGGTGCCGCCCAATCCTTCCGAGCTGTTGATGCACGCCAACTTCCGCGAGTTGCTGGCAGAGCTCAGCGAGCTGTATGACGTGGTGATCATCGATACGCCGCCGCTGCTGGCGGTGACCGATGCGGCCATTGTTGGCCGTGAGGCGGGCATCAGCCTGATCGTCACGCGCTTCGGGGTGAACCCGGCCAAGGAAATCGAATTGACCATTCGCCGCTTCGCGCAGAACGGCATCGAGTTGAAAGGTGCGGTGTTCAACGGCGTCGAGAAGCGCGCGGCCAGTTACTACGGCAACGGCGGCTACGGCTATTACAACTACGAATACGCCTCCGACAAATCCTGATTTGCCGCGATTTTTCTAAATTTGGAGTGGGTGGTTGTGAAAAAAATACTGCACGTGGCTGAGACGATAAAAGGTGGCGTTGCGACGGTCATTCGCACGATTTCGACGTCGCCCGAAGACGATGCTGCCAATTACGAGCTGGTTTATCTGGTCCCGCAGGATCAGGAAAAAGAGCTGCACGGCATTGCTGCGCAGCAGATCCGCACCTTCGCCCGAACCGGGCGCAACGTGCCGTCGCTGCTGCGTTTCGCCTGGCGCCTGGCGCAGGTGATGATCAAGGAAAAACCCGATGTGGTGCATCTGCACAGCACCTTTTCCGGGGTGATCGGCCGTTGCGTTTGCGTGCTGTTGCGACCTTGGCGCAAGCCGAAAATCGTCTACTGCCCGCATGCGTTTTCGTTTCTGATGGAAAGCTCGCCGATCAAGCAGAAAGTTTATGCGTGGATCGAGCGTGTCTTGCAGAAGGTCACCGACGTGATCATCTGCGTCAGCCAGTACGAACTCGATAAAGCCGCGAGTTTCGGCATCGAGCGCAAGCGCATGCGCCTGATCTACAACGGCATTCATCGCCGGGACGAGGCGGCAAAAATCGCCAACCCCGAGCCGATTCATCTGTTGTTTGTCGGCCGCCTCGACTACCAGAAAGGTTTTGACGTGTTGCTCAAGGCCTACGCCAAGGTGCAGCGCAACGATCTGAAACTGACGGTGGTCGGCAGTGCGGTCAACGAGGACGTGGTCGAGTGCCCGCCCATGGATGGCGTTGAATATCTGCCGTGGGTCACACCGAGTGAAGTGCACGCGCTGTATCAACAAGCCGATGCGTTGATCGTCCCGAGTCGCTGGGAAGGTTTTGCCATGGTGCCGCTGGAAGGCATGGCCATGGGGCTGCCGGTGATCGCCAGTGACTGCACGTCGCTGCCCGAGCTGGTCAGCAACGAGGTGTCCGGTTACGTCTTCCCGACCGGTGATCACCAGGCGCTGGCGGACGTGCTGGCGAAAATCCAGAAGCCGCGGTTGCTCGACCTCGGCAACGAGGGCCGCAGCATTGTCCGCGAGCGTTTCAGCGCCGCGTTGATGATCCGCCAGACCTACGACCTGTATCGCGCTCCCACTTATTAAGTAGAACTCAAGCTTATGAACGTAACGATTTTGCATGGCTACAGTGCGTCCAACTCCGGTGACGGTCTTCTTGTCGATCTGGCCATTGCCCTGGTGCAGCGCAACTTTGGTGACGACACCGCGATCAGCGTTGTCGCGTCCGATCCGCAATCCTTCAGCTACCTGCCGCACCCACGTTTTGACGCGCCGGTGATGGCGGCCAAAGGGCTGGGGCGGGTCAAGCAAGCGGTGTTTCTCAATCAGTCCTACGCAGGGCTCGCCGATCTGTTGCGCAAGACTGACCTGATCGTCGGCGTCGGCGGCGGTTACATGCGCTCAAAAAGTGCGTTCGAGCACATCAAGTTGAAACTCGGCCACGCCAAGCAACTGGAAACCGCGATCCTCAGCAAAGTGCCGTCGGTGTACCTGCCGCAAAGCATCGGCCCGTTCCATGGCGAGAGCAGCAAAATCGTCGAGCATTACGCCAGCGCCGACGCGGTGTTCGTGCGCGACAATCGTTCGTCGGCGATCTTCGATGCCTGTGACAACGTCTATCGTGCGCCGGATCTGGCCGTGCAATCGTTGGCCAGCAAAATTCTGCAGCAACCCAAGTTCACCCGTTGCGCCGCGTCCCCGGCCACGGTGTGCGTCGTGCTGCGCAAGCCTCCTGAGTGGAGCAAGGAAAAGAAGGTCGCCTACGTCGCCAATCTGAAGCTGCTGCTGCAACGCCTGAAGAACAAAAGCAAAGTGGTCTGCGCCGTGCAAAGCGCTGTGCGTGGCAACGATGACGGCGCGTTCTATCGCGAACTGGGCATCAGCGAAGACTTGCTGTCGCTGAAGGCGACAATTGCCAAGTATCAGCCGGATCTGGTGATTTCCGTGCGCTTGCACGGCGCGATCGAATCGCTGCTCTCGGGCGTGCCGGCATACCACATCAGCTACGAACGCAAAGGCTTCGGCGCCTATCAGGACATGGGTGTCGAGGACTGGGTGATCAACGGCGGCGACATCAATGTCGACACCATCATCAACACGGTTTACGCGCCGAACGCGCTGTCGAATTTCGGTAAACGCCTGACCGACACCTGCCGCGAGATCGAGGCAAAAACCGTGGCCATGGACGAGATCATCAAAGGGATCGTTCGATGATATTTCGGCTACTGCTTCGCGGCGGAGCCTTGGGCGCGAAGTTTTTGCTGGTGCTGGCGATCACTCATTATCTCGGTTATGAGGCATTGGGCTTTTACGGCGTGGTGGTCGCGGCATCGTTGATTGCCTCGAAGTTCTACAGCGTCGGCTTCAGTTCGGAAATCAATCGGCTGATCAGTGTCGGCGGCAGTTCGCGCCGGGTCGTCGATAAGGTTTTGCTGCTGTATCTGGCGGTGGGGCTGGTGTTATCGGTGGTGACAGTGCTGATTTACTCACTGTTCCAGGCTGTCGAGGCGCCGATGGCGCTGATCCTCTGCGTAACCCTGGTGTTGCTCACCGAACACCTGTCGTTCGAAATCAACTCGTTCGTGTTTTCCGCGCAGAAAGCCACTGCGGGCGCGCTGCTGTTTTTCATCAAGACTGGCCTGTGGGCGTTGTTGGCGGTGGGCGGGATGATGCTCGGCTGGGTGTCGGGCATTACCAGTGTGTTGTGGCTGTGGGTGGTCGCCAACGTGCTGGTGATCATCGCCGGCTACCTGATTGTGGTGAACGTGCATCGGGGACGAGAAGCCGGAACGCTGGCCACCGCGACTGTGTGGAAGGCCGGGTTGCCGTTCTACCTCGGCACCGGTCTGATCGCGTTGAGTCAGTACGCCGAGCGCTTTCTGATCATCGACCTCGAACCCTACGCCAGCCTCGGTAAATACGTGTACGCGTGGTCGGCGGCCAACACTTTGCAAGCGTTGTCCTACGCGGTGGTGGCGGTGGTCGGCATTCCGGTGTTGGCCAAACGTTTTCAGGCCGATCAGCAAGCGTTCACGGTCAGGCAATTGTTCGTCAACAAATGGGTCATGCGCTCACTGGCGGTGTCCGCTGTAGTAGCGGTGGCGATTTATCTGTTCTTCAACGTGGTGCTCGATTACGTCGCGACCAGCGTGCCACGTCCGGACAACGCGATCCTCGCTGTGCTGATCTTCTCTTTCGCCTTGCGCGCGATTGGCGACATCGTCTGGGGCGGTTTGATTGCCTCGAAAAACAGTCGCGTTTCACTCGCCAGCGCGGCGATCTGCCTGTTGGTTTCGGTGCCGGTCAGCTACCTGCTGATCAAGCACTATTCGATCTATGGCGCGGCGTGGGGCAACGTCTTTGCGGTCATCGTGCAGCTTGGCGTGATTGCCGTGTTGACCCGTGTGACCGGCGTGAAGAAGGCCGCTGTGTCATGGGCCTGAAGCTGCCGTGCATCGAGTTTCGTGGCAAGAAACTTGATTCGTACGTGTCGTTCCTGATCCTCTTCACAGGCCTGTTTCTGTCGGTGGCCATGCCGCTGCTGGTCCCTCGCGCGCCCGGGCCGGATGCCATGACGTTATGGTCGTCCTATGCACGCGCCGACAACTGCAATTTCTGGAACCCGTTCTCGCCGGATCGCTCCTCCTACGAGTGTTCGGCGTTCCTGCTGCGGCCCACCGGGATCAACCTGACCAATGCCTGGGCCTACGGCATGTTCTGCAACTTCTTCCTCACGGCGATTCCGGTGGTGGTGTTTCGGCGCATGCCGCTGGCGATCTTCGGCACCCTGTGTCTGTGGGGCATCGTCCGCTCGTTTTTTCTGGAAAACCTGACCAAGGAAATCATCGTCTCGGTGGCGGTGCTGAGCATTTTGCTCAGCTCGTTGACGCGTAAATATCGCGGCGGGTTTTTCCTGTCGGCGGTGATCTACGGCGTATTGATCCGGCCTTACTGGATACTGTTTTCGCTGTCCTGGGTCGGCGTCTGTGTGATGAAGAAGTATGTGTCGCGCATGACCTTTTTCCTGATGCTGTTCATGTTCTATCTGGCGGTTGCCATGGCGATTCAGTTGGCGCTCGGGTTTCCGGTGTCGTCGATTCGCGCGAGTAACAACGAATTGCGCACGGCGGGGGAGGAGGGCTCGAAATCGTTGATCGTGTCGTGGCTCAGCGGCAGTGACTTCGTCTCGCAAGCGCTGGACTCGATGATCATCTTCTTCCGGTTGTCGTTCCCCGTGGAGCTGATTCTGCTGTCCGGGCCGGGTCAGGCGATCTTCGTTGCCTTGATGATCATGACCGCGCTGCTGCTGTTCAAAGTCATCACCTCCACCGATTACAAGGGCACACCGATCCAGACCAAACCCAAGGAACTGATCGCGATTCCGCTGGCGTTTTTGCTGGTGCAGGGTTTGTTCGAACCGGACTTCGGCTCCTTCGCCCGGCACTTCTCGATGGTCGTGCCAGTGCTGTTCGTGGGCCTGGGATTGATGCTGCGCGCGAACAAACCGGTGCAGGTTGAATCAAGAATTCTGAATTGAGGCAGGTGCTTTATGTCGAGCAAAAAAAAGTCCCTGGAGATCGAAACCCTGCGCGGCCTGGCGTGCCTGCTGCTGGTGCTTTATCACGTCATCGGCCCGTTGGGCGGCGGCTTGAAGATCGATCTGGGCTCACCGTTTCGAGTGCTCGCCGACTCGATGGTGTACGTGCGCATGCCGCTGTTCACCTTCATTTCCGGCTACATCTACTCGATTTACAAAATCCGCGGGAATGACTTTTCCACGTTCTTCACCGGCAAGGTTCGGCGGCTGATCGTGCCGCTGTTTTGCGTGGGCGTGCCGTTCTCGGTGCTGCAAGCGGTCGGCCCTGGGGTGAACAAGGATGTCGGTGTGATCGACGCGTTGTTGTCGTTCTGGGTGCCGATCAACCACTTCTGGTTCTTGCAGGCGGTGTTCATCATTTTCATGTTCGTCGGCTTGCTGGAGTGGCGTGGTCTGCTGCGTTCGCCCACGCGCCTGTATCTGCTGTTTGCCTTTGCCGCAGCGATATTTCTGCTGCCACCGTTCACGTTCGACGCGTTCGGCATCAACGGCGCAATCTACCTGCTGCCGTTTTTCGTGGCGGGGATGATCGGCCAAGAGAGCGTCGACGCGTTGAGGCAGCGATTCAAGATGATCGGGCCGTTGGTGTTTGTGCTGATCTCGCTGACGCTGTTGTATGTCGCGGCGGTGGATCGCGAGCTGATTGTTGATCGCCGTAGTGTGATTGGTCTGACGGTGGGTTGCGTGTCCTGTTTCGCGCTGCTGTCGAGCGATATGCGCTCGAAGTGGCTGACCTGGCTGGGCGGTTATTCCTATGCGATTTTCCTCTTCCATGTTCTGTTTGCCGCCACTTCGCGGTTTGTCCTGGGACGTTTGGGCGTGAAGGATGAGAGCGTGCTGGTGCTCGGCGGCGTGGCGTGCGGGTTGCTTGGACCTGTGGTGTTGTCGATGGTTTTCAGTCGTTTCAACGTGACCTCGGTGCTGTTTCTGGGGGAGCGGGCGGCAAGCAAAAAACCACTGGTACCCATCCCCCCGGTGGTGCCAACCCAATCATCCCTGTAAGTCACACCATCCCTGTGTGAGCTGGCTTGCCAGCGATGGCGGTGGATCAGGTAATGAATCTGTGCCTGACTCGGCCCCATCGCTGGCAAGCCAGCTCCCACAGGTTTATTGGTATGCACAGATTTAATGGATGACCACAAACCCTGTGTGAGCGAGCTTGCTCGCGAAGGGGCCGTAACTGAATGAAGGAATTTATGCATGTTGGCAGTTGATGACGCTCAGCCGGTTGCGGCCGCGGTGGTTGAGGTGGGGGATGCGCGCGAGCGCTTTGCCCAGTGGCGTGAAGGCAAGGCCGGCAAGGTGCTGGCCGTTTCGGTGATCGGCGACAGCTACAGCGCCGGACAGGATTTCTATCTGAACAAACTGGTGCAGCGGGTGGCCGGGGAGGTGGGTTTTGCCGGGCCTGGCTACGTCGGTTTCAACCACGGCGCGGCGCTGGGCGGCACACACTTCAAATACACCCGCAGCAGCGAGAAGTATTTCGGCGGCGACTGGAAGGTCTCCGGGCTTGGCCAGGCCAGCCCCGATAGCCGAACGGTGACAGGGCGGCCCGGTGCATGGTTGCAGGTCGATGCCAGCCCGACACCGGCGATCAACACCGTCGTCACTCAAGCGAAATTACTTTATCTGGGCAACGGTGAGTCCAGTGAGATCCGCTATCGCTGGACGCCATCGCAAGACTGGAAACCCTTGAAGCTCGCTGGTTCCGGCGTACAAGAGGTGCCATTGCCTGACACGCCGACAGCGGCGGATTGGGCGTTCCGTCTCGAAGTGGTGAACGGCGCGCCAACCCTGTTCGGCTTGTGGATGAGCAACGATCAGGGCGGCGTGCGGGTGTCCAAACTGGCGGCCTCCGGTGCGGCATCCGCTGACTTCTACCACAGCGATCCGAAGTGGCAGACACAATGGAAAGCGGCCGTGTCGAAGATTCCTGCCGACGTTTATCTGATCATGCTCGGTGGCAACGATCAGGGCTTTGGCGTGAAGCCGCAGACGTATTTGCACAATGTGCAGGGGCTGGTGGCAATGATCCGCGAGATTCAGCCAGCGGCGAGCATCAACCTGATCATGCGTCAGGACACCACGCGCTCCAGTGCCTATCCGATGTCGGCTTATGCGCAGGTTTTGCAGCCTTGGGCTCAGTCCCAGCATCTGGGGTACGCCAATCTGCAATGCGCGTTCGGCAGCGACGTCAAACGCTACGCGGCGGCGATGATCGGCCCGGACAAGATTCATCCGGTGCCGGCCACGGGCGGCAAGGTGATTGCCGATTATTTCTATGGCTGGATCACTGGTGCCAAGGACGGTTGCGCCGCTTCCCCACTTTGATCGTTCCCCTGTCCTGCGTGTGAAGGCATGAAAACGCATACCCCTGTAGGAGCTGCCGAAGGCTGCGATCTTTTGACTTTGTTTTCCAAGATCAAAAGATCGCAGCCTTCGGCAGCTCCTACAGAGATAACCGGGATTTACGATCCACAGGTCAACGTTGGGGCTTACGCTTTTTCGAAGGCGTCCAGTTGACTCAACAACTCCGCAAGCTTCTGCGGCATCAACCGCGTATCACAACGCGTCTCCACGTTGATGATGATCGCCGGGTCGTTGCAGCAGATGCGCACCCGGAAGCGCCAGTCGCTGAAAATCACTTTCAGGCCGTCGTGGTCATCGATTTCCAGCGCCTGCTCGCCATAGAGCTTTTTCAGGTGAGCGAGCAGGGGATAGGGATCGGCCAGTGGCCGGCGAATGTCGCCGGAGGACGGAAACATGCCGATGCGCTCCACCAGCAAAATGGTGCCCAGCCAGGACTCGTTGGCGCTGGGCAACGGCTGCTGACGCGACAACCAACCGACCACCCCGAGGTTGCCCACCTCACGTTCAATGTCTGCCGAATGTTGTGCAATGTTCATAGAGGCCTGCCTGAAATGATAAGTGGGCGGTGGGTGCGTGGGCTGTCTCAGCGACCCTTGAGGTAGACGTTTTCGTAGCAGAAGTTGGTCGCTTGCAGGTAACCCTCGGCGTCGCCGCAGTCGAAGCGCAGGCCTTTGAACTTGTAGGCCAGTACGCAACCGTTTTGCGCCTGTTTCATCAGGGCGTCGGTGATCTGGATCTCGCCGCCCTTGCCCGGCTGGGTGTCGGCGATCAGGTCGAAAATGTCGGGCGTCAGGATGTAGCGACCGATGATCGCCAGGTTCGAAGGCGCATCCTGCGGCGCCGGTTTTTCGACCATGTTGTTGACCCGATAAATGCCATCGGAAATCAGCTCGCCGGCAATCACGCCGTACTTGTGCGTCTGATCGGCCGGGACTTCCTGGATCGCTACGATCGAGCAGCGGAATTTCTTGTAGAGCTGGATCATCTGCGTGAGCACGCCATCACCTTCCAGGTTTAGGCACAGGTCATCGGCCAGGACCACGGCGAATGGCTCGTCGCCGATCAACGGACGACCGCTGAGAATCGCGTGGCCCAGGCCTTTCATTTCTACCTGGCGCGTGTAGGAGAAGGTGCAGGTGTCGATCAGCTCGCGGGTGCCGGCAAGGAACTTATCTTTCTCGGTGCCGCGGATCTGGTGTTCAAGTTCGTAGCTGATATCGAAATGATCTTCCAGCGCACGCTTGCCCCGGCCGGTGACGATGGCCATGTGTTGCAAGCCAGCGTCTCGCGCTTCTTCAACGGCGTACTCGATCAACGGCTTGTTGACGATCGGCAGCATCTCTTTCGGCATGGCTTTGGTGGCTGGCAAGAAACGCGTGCCATATCCGGCAGCGGGAAACAAACATTTACGAATCATAAAAGTATCCTGGACAGTCATGGAACACAGCCAACGGGTGCGCGCACTAACGAAGGAGTGCAAGTTTCAATAGTTATTGAACGACTGCTTTAATACCTGAGTCAGGTTATTAATAGCAATTGAATGCGCCGGTAAATCGCAACAATGTTATGAGATGTCGGATGGCGCGTTATTAGTTATTTTTAGTCGGTATCTGTTGATAGTGATGAGTGCACTTGCAGTGCTAATAAGTACCGGGCAATACAGTGTGACCTGCAAAAATATTTATTGCCAGTCATTGAACTAGTTTTGTTTTCGGTTGTTGTCGCCTGGTTTGTGTGGATTGCGACACATCTCCACAACAACAGGCTTGACACGCTACTTGTTACTTATCCAATCACGGACCGCGCTATGAAGATTCTGGTAACCGGTGGCGCCGGCTATATCGGCTCGCACACCACACTTGCGCTGCTTGAAGCAGGTTATGAAGTTGTCGTGCTGGATAATCTTTGCAACAGCAGCGATGCGGCACTGCATGCGGTGGAGGCGATCTGCGGCAAGAGTGCGCAGATGATTCGCGGTGATGTCTGCGATCGGGCGCTGCTTGACCGGATATTCAACGAGCATGCCATCGACGGCGTGCTGCATTTCGCCGGTCTCAAAGCGGTCGGCGAGAGCGTGCGCAAGCCGCTTGAGTATTACGAGAACAACGTCAGCGGCAGCATCACGTTGTGTCAGGCGATGGCGGCGGCTGGGGTGTTTCGCCTGGTGTTCAGCTCATCGGCCACGGTCTACGGCGAGCCGGCGCAGATGCCGATCCGCGAAGACTTTCCGACCGGTACCCCGACCAATCCCTACGGGCAATCCAAGCTGATCGTCGAAAACGTCCTGCGTGATCTGTGCCAGTCCGAGCCGCGCTGGAGCATCGCCTTGCTGCGTTACTTCAACCCGATCGGCGCGCACCACAGCGGCCATATGGGTGAAGACCCGAACGGCATTCCCAACAACCTGCTGCCTTATATCAGCCAGGTCGCGGTGGGCAGCCTGCAAGAGTTGTCGATTTTTGGCGACGATTACCCCACGGTCGATGGCACCGGAGTGCGTGACTACATCCATGTGGTCGACCTGGCCGACGGGCATTTGAAAGCCTTGCAGTCGATTTCCGGACGCAGCGGCATTCATACCTGGAACCTCGGCACAGGCGATGGCTACAGCGTGTTGCAAGTGTTACGTGCTTTTGAGCAGGCCTGCGGACAACCCGTGCCATATCGGGTGATGCCGCGACGTTCGGGGGATATCGCCGAGAGTTGGGCCGACGCGTCCAAAGCTGCGCAAGAGCTGGGCTGGAAAGCCAGGCGTAACTTGCAGGACATGGTCACCGACACGTGGCGCTGGCAATCGAACCATCCGAAGGGCTATCTCCGATAATGTCGTTTTGATGCCCAATGTTAGTTTCGGTCAGGTGTTAGATATCGTCGGGAAAATACGCTGGAAATGCCTTTTGCAAGTCCGTAGATATAAACCTGCCGTTCGACTTTTATCAGTTGCGTAAGACTGTGAAAGAACAACGGATCTTGTTCGCATTTTTCGCGGACTTGAACTCTACCACCTCTAGCACCGGCCGGTTTTTAACAGGTCGAATGTTAGAAAGGAGTTGATATGAAGAAAGTGATGGCAGTTGCCCTGTTGACGATGTTGAGCAACTGGGCTGCCGCAGCTGAAGCGCCGCTTACTGCGGTGACCAATGTGGGCGGTAGTGTAGCGGCTTCGCAAGCCCCTGCAGCCAGTACTGCAATGGTCGCCAGTGCAGTAGCGGCGTCCAACAGCGGTGGCAGTGCCAACGGCGGTACCACCGGTACGACGGGTACCACCGGTACAACCGGCACGCATAACTAACAGCGGTTTTTGTTAGTGCAGTACAGGGTCGCCCGACGCAAGTCGGGTGACTTCTTTTTTTAGATCCGCCCTTGAATAGCGTAGTGCCATTATGACTCGTAGTTTTTCTCTTTTAATGTTGGCAAGTCTCGCTTTACAAGGTTGCATGTTTTCCCCCGGCCAGTACCTGAGCACCAGCGACATCACCCGCCAGGGTGCCAGTGAGAGCAGTCGGGTCGAGCTGATTCCGATCACGCCCAAGCTGATCTCCACCACCCGCGCCACGCAAAAGCGCACGTCGCTGCCGCCGGAGTTATTGACGACCCCGGCCGAGTACCGCATCGGCAATAACGATGTCTTGTACATCACGGTCTGGGATCACCCCGAGCTGACAGCGCCGTCCGGTGCGCAGCAACAGATCGATGCCAACGGCCGTCTGGTGCGTTCCGATGGCACGCTGTATTACCCGTTTATCAAGGAAGTCCAGGCCACCGGCCGGACCATCCAGCAACTGCGCGCAGACATCGAACAACGGCTGTCGGCGTTCATCGCCGAGCCGCAGGTGGACGTCGCCGTGTTGCGTTTCGCCAGCCAGAAAGTGGTGGTCACCGGCGCGGTTACGAAGGCCGGCCCGCAGGCGATTTCGACCAATCCGCTGAGCGTGGTCGAAGCGCTGGGTTCGGCCGGCATCGATACCAGCAACGCGGACTTGTCCGGCCTGCTGCTGACGCGTAACGGGCGGGTGTATCCGCTCAATCTCGACTCGCTCAACCAGCATGATTCCGAGTTGCAAGGCGTGTACCTCAAGGGCGGCGATCAGTTGTACCTGCCGTACAACGACAACAAGCGAATTTACGTCATGGGTGAGGTCAACCAGCCACGCGCATTGAGCTTCAAGACGGCGACGATGAACCTCTCCGATGTGCTCGGTTCGGTCGGCGGCTTGAGCCAGACCACCTCCAACGGCAACGCGGTTTACGTCATTCGCGGCGTAGAGAACCTCGACGTCGAGCCGGCGAAAATCTACCAGTTGAATGCCCAGTCGCCGACCGCCATGGCGCTCGCCACGCATTTCGAAGTGCGCCCGCAGGATGTCGTTTATGTCGGCCCTGCGAACGTGACGCGCTGGAACCGCTTCATCAGCCAATTGGTGCCGTCGGCGTCGATTGTCGGATCCGGGGCTTCCGCTGCGAAGAACTGGAGCGAATTCAGTAACAACAGCAAATAAGGCCGCCGACTGTGAACACGTTGAAAGTGGGTGTCTGCCTGATGGCGGCCCTGTTGTTGTGCGGCTGTAACCCACTGATGAGCGCGTCGCTGAACAACCTCAAATCGGCGGTGATCGGCCCTGACGAAGTGGACGTGACGCCGGCCCAGGTGGCCGAGGTCAGCTATCCGCAACTCAAGTTGACCACGCCGTCCGGCTCCGGGGTGCTGGCGTTGGTGCGTGAGCGTGAAGACCTGCAGTTCTGGGTCGCCTCCGGCAAGCAAGTGCTGCTGCTGCGCGATGGCCTCGCCGTGCGCAGCATTGGTCTGGGCCTTGAGGGCGATCTCGACGGCACGCGTCTGGCGGATGACTCGCCGTTCAAATCAGGCCTGCATCAAGTCGCCGATGGCTTTACCACGCGGCGCTGGATCGACCTCTACAAGGGCCAGGAAGTGGGGGTGATCGTCAACAGTCGCTTCACCCGCCGCTCGACGGAAACCCTCGACATTCTTGACAAGGAATACACCGTGCTACGTGTCGATGAGCACATTGACGCTCCGGCCATCGGCCTGAGTGCGACCAATCGTTATTGGGTCGATCCGCGTGACGGTTTCATCTTCAAGAGTGAGCAGCAACTGACCTCGCAACTGCGCGTCAGAATCGTGCAACTGACACCTGATCGCAGGCATCTGCCGTGAAGCGTCTTGGCTTTTTTTCAGCGTGTCTGATGGTGATTGCCGGTGTGAGCCAGGCCGCTGTCACGGTGACGGGCGATGTCGCCAATCCCGGGCCGGTCGAACTGCCGGCGGGCGGGCGCTTGCTCGATGTGATCAACGAAGCGGTGCCCAATGCCGAAGGTTATTGGTTGGCGGGGGTGTTGCTGCGCCAGTCATTGCTGGAGGAGCAGACGCGACTCAAGGCTGGCGTGCTGTTTGATCTGGATGTCTTGCAGCGCATGGCGTTGCTCTTTGACATGCCGAGCCGTGTGGCGCTGGCGCAACGGTTGACCGAGCAAGTCCGGCAGATGCCGGTGACTGGCCGGCAGATCGCCGATCTCGATCCGGTCGCGGTGGAAGTCGGCTTCGCGCGCAACATCCGTCTGGACGATGGCGATCGTCTGATCTACCCCAAGCGCATCGACGAAGTGGAAGTGCTCGGTGCTGTCGCCGAGCCTTGCCACTTGCCGTATCAACCGTTGCAGGAGGCTCGCGAATACCTGCAAGGCTGTTCGATCCTGAGCGATGCCGAGGCCGATTACCTGTGGCTGATCCAGCCCAACGGTGTTACGCGGCGCGTCGGTATTGCGCATTGGAATCGCGAGAGCGGGCACATTCCCGTCGCCGGCAGCAAGATTCTGGTGCCGGTCAAAAATGATGATCTTGATCCGCCTCTTCCTGAACTGAATCAGCAGTTGGCCGAATTGATTGCCACGCAATTGGCTGAGGTGGTTCGTTGAATTTTCGTTTTGCAGCTGTTTTTTTATTGCCCGTTGGTCTGGCCCATGCCGAGCCGCGTATTACTCAAAGTGACTTCGGTGGCACGGGCCTGTTGCAGACGCCGACGGCGCGCATGGCCCCGGCCGGCGAGTTGAGCGTCAACGCCAACCGCACCGAGCCTTACAGCCGTTACAGCGTTTCGTTGCAGCCTCTGGATTGGCTCGAAGGCTCGTTTCGCTACACCGCGATCACCAACCGGGCGTACGGCTCCGAGGCCCTCAGCGGCAGCCAAAGCTATAAGGATAAGGCGGTCGACGCCAAAGTCCGGCTGTGGCAGGAAAGCCATTGGCTGCCCGATGTGGCGCTGGGCTTCCGAGATATCGGCGGTACGGGTTTGTTCTCCAGTGAATATTTCGTCGCCAATAAGCGCTACGACAATTTCGATTTCAGCGCCGGCATTGCCTGGGGTTACCTGGGCAATCGCGGCGACATCGACAACCCGCTGGGCTATGTCAGTGATCGCTTCGATACCCGGCCCGCGCTCGAAGGCACCGGTGACGTCAACTCAGGTTCGTACTTTCGCGGTAAACCTTCGTTTTTCGGCGGCGTGAGTTATCAGACGCCATGGGATCGCCTGAGCCTGAAACTCGAATACGAAGGCAACGACTACAAGCACGAGCCGAAGGACAACGTGATCAAGCAGGACTCGCCGATCAACTTCGGCGCGGTGTTCAAGGTCGCGGATTCGGTCGACATCAGTGCGGCGTGGGAGCGCGGTAACACGGCGATGTTCGGCGTGACATTTCACACCAATTTCGTCAGCCGCAAGGCGCCGGCCAAGACCTACGACCCAACCCCCGAACCGCTGCCGGCGAAGATGCCGACCACCTCGATGGAGCGGGTCGACTGGGCTAACGTCTCGCAGCGGTTGCAGCAAAATGCCGGGTACAAAGTCGAGCGCATCACTCAGCGCGATTCCGAGCTGATCGTGTATGGCGAGCAGCAGCGTTATTTTCATTCGTCCAAAGCGGTCGGTCGTGCGAGCCGGGTTCTCGACAACAGCGTCAACGACGACATCAACTGGTTCACCGTGGTCAACAAGCGTTACGACCTGCCACTGGAAGAAACCAGCGTGCCGCGCGAGACCTTTCGTGAAGTGATCAACAACGAGGAGCCGGTGCTGTCGTTGCACCGCACCACCGAAATCAATCCGGCGATGCCGCGCAACGAGAAAACGCTCTACAGCGAAGCGCCGCAGCACTTCAGTTATGGCGTGGGTCTGGGCTTCAAGCAAAACGTCGGCGGCCCTGACGGTTTGCTCTATCAGTTCAGTGCCGACGCGGACGCCGAGTACCGCTTCAACCGCAGCACGTGGTGGAGCGGTTTGCTCAGTGCCAACCTGATCAACAACTTCGACAAATTCACCTACGACGCACCCAGCGGGTTGCCGCGCGTGCGTACGGATTTGCGTCGGTACCTGACCGAGTCGGAAGTGACCATGCCGATGTTCCAGCTGAGCCACACCGAACAGTTGGATAAAGACTTGTACGGCATGGTTTACGGCGGTTATCTGGAGTCGATGTTTGCCGGGGTAGGGGGCGAAGTGCTGTTCCGCCCGACCGGCGAACGCTGGTCGGTGGGCGCGGACCTCAACTACGTGCGCCAGCGTGAATTCGACCAGGGTTTCGGCCTGCGTGATTACTCGGTGGTGACCGGTCATGTCACCGGTTATACCGACTTGCCTTACGACATGCTGGCGGCTGTCAGCGTCGGCCGTTACCTGGCCGGCGACTGGGGCGGCACGATGGACATTTCCCGAGAGTTTTCCAACGGCGTGCGGGTCGGCGCCTGGGCAACGATAACCACGGCCAGTAGCGCCGAGTACGGTGAAGGTAGCTTCGACAAGGGGCTCTATCTGTCGATCCCGTTCGACGAAATGATGAGCATGTCGACCATGCGCCGGGCCAACCTGGTCTGGGCACCGCTGACCCGAGACGGCGGCGCGCGGCTTAATCGTGGTTATCAACTGCACTCGATGACCGATAGCCGCGATGACGATATGTTCTATCGCAACTTTGAGAAGATCACTGAGTAATCACTGATCTTCCGAACATTCAACCCGTGTGGCTGGCTTGCCAGCCGACCCGTTTTTGTCTGAATACACTGAGTTCAAACTGTGGGAGCCAGCCTGCTGGCGATAGCCATATATCAGGCACAGTTGATATTGCGGATGTATCCGAATCCCTGTGGGAGCTGGCTTGCCAGCGAAGGCGTCCGCTTGGTTGATGATGTTTTTGTTGGTTGGGGTACATATCCGTTGCTGTGGTAACGGCTACTTAGGGTTCCGCCCTTACGGCGGGTCACCTTTTCCAAACGCCGAAAAGGTAACCCAAAAGGCTTTGCCCTGACGTCCGGCCCACTCGCTAAAGCTCGGGGTTCCTTCGCTCCGGAATCCATCCGGGGCATCGATTCCGGTTTGCTTCGCTGCACCTCCTTTCGATGTCCTCCCCGGATGAATCCCTGCACTCAGCCTCCCGACGGGCTTTCAAGATCAAGAACCGCACTCGAGCTAACGCTCATTGTGTTGAGTGGTGAGAAGCAAGGGCGGCACATTCAGCACTGATGTTGACTGACTGACCTTGCGCAATCGCTGGCAAGCCATCCCCACAGGGTCATTCGCCGCAGCCCCAAACTCTGATCCACCACAAATCCCCTGTAGGAGCTGCGGAACGCTGCGATCTTTTGATCCTGATCTTTACGATCAAAAGATCGCAGCCTCGTTTCACTCGACAGCTCCTACAGGGTCAGATGTCGAAACCAAAGATCCGATTCATACCCATTCCCCCATGGGCTCTTAGTGAGCCCCGAGTCAGGGTCCATATCCGACTTCGGTCAACCCCAAATCCCAGGCACAAAAAAGGGGACTTTCGTCCCCCTGCGGTCATGCATTGCGTAACGCCAACCCTCAGTAGATATCCTTCGACAACAACGTAAACGGTGTCTTCACCAGGATCTTCAGGTCGAGCCACAGCGACCAGCTGTTGATGTACTGCAGGTCAATCTCGACACGTCGCTGCATCTTGTCGATGGTATCGGTCTCACCCCGGCAGCCACTGATTTGGGCGAGGCCGGTAATGCCTGGCTTAATCCGATGACGCGCCATGTAAGCGAGGATTTTCCCCGAGTAGAAATTGTTGTGCGCGACGGCATGAGGACGTGGGCCGACCAGCGCCATGTGCCCTTGCAGCACGTTGAACAATTGCGGCAGTTCATCCAGCGAAGTGCGGCGGATGAAGCGTCCGACCGGGGTGATGCGCGAATCGTTGCGGCTGGCCTGCTTGACCTCTTTGTCATCGTGCACGCGCATCGAGCGGAATTTCCAGACCTGAATCACCTTGCCATTCCAGCCGTGGCGATCCTGCTTGAAAAACACCGGGCCCGGCGAGTTGATCTTCACGGCCAAGGCAATGATCGCCAGCACCGGACTCAACAGGATGATCGCCAGCAGCGCGACGCTTTTCTCCATCAGGCTTTTACTCAGTGCAGCGGTCGGACGGCTGGTCAGCGGGCTCTCGTTCAGGTAGATCGCCGGCAGGCCGTCCACGACTTTCACCGAATGATTGAGCAGCGTCAGGCTGTTCAAGTCCGGCACCCAGACCACATCCACGTTGGCGCCGAGCAAGTCGACATACATGGCTTCGATTTTCGCCGCTTCCGACAGCGGCAGGGTGATGTACAAACGGCGGATATCGTGGGCTTCGATCAACGCCAGCAGATCTTCCTGGGCGCCGACCACGCGAGGTGCATCCGAGGTAAGCGAAGGCACCTTGCCGTTGCTGATCAACCCCACCAGCGGCAGGTTTTCAATTTGGCTCAGCTTCTTCGCCAGCCCCAGCGCCAACTCACCGGTGCCGACGATCAAGGTCTTGTGCTCGCTTTTACGCGAACGCTGGTAGAACTTCGAAAACGCATGCAGCGGCGCGTACAACAGTGCCTGGCCAAGGAAGCCGTACACCGCCCAACTGAGGATGACCTGTCGGGAAAACAACTCATCGGCTTTGCACACAAACGCGATGAAAGCCAACGCCGCCATGGTCATGGACCAGCCCATGAACAGGCGTCCCAGCCCCGTCAGATAGTTATCCCGTTTACGATAAACGCCGCTGAACGTGTAAGCCGGCACTGATGCCAGTACCGCCAGCGTTGCGCACATCCGGTAGTAGAACGCGACGGTTCCCGTGTGTTGCTCCGCCAATACAAACAGCAGGGCTACGATAAAGCCCTGTGCCAGCGCCCATTGTCCCCAGAAGGTAAGTCCCTTGAGGCCCGTGCTTCGATTGATACTAAGAGAAAGATCCATACGATATCCCCAAAAGACGTCCATTCAGGTTTCAACAGTTGAAAGCCGAGTTGTTAGTCAGATGTATTGTTTTTGTTCTGGTTAGTGTTCTGAGGTAACAACGTCGATATGCCGAACTGTCGTCAGTCAATAGACTAATTTATTGTCGGGAATGGTGTCTGACGAGTTCTAACAAGGTGGCACAATGCCAACTTTTTAATAATTAAATAGTTGGTTGTTAGAAAAGGTCGCAGAGGAGGGGGTGAATAGTTGTTGTTGTATTTGTTACTGTTAGAGGGTGGAGGCAGGGATTTTTATTCTAATCAGGGAGATGGAACCAAACAGAGTGCTCTTGTTGTTTTTGTAATCGCACTGTTATCTGTTTGTGTGTTCGCAGATATTGCCTGTGTTTACGCGACGATGTCCTGGATGAGGCAATAACCGCGATTTCTCACGGCACGGAACAGTCGCTCACCTTGGCTGGCACTTTTGAATTTGTCTTGCAGACGGCTCAGACACATTTCCAGTCCGCGATACTGCTCCGGCTCTCGGCCGATGCTCAGGATCAAGTCATCTCGACTGACCACACGGTCTTCGTGATGCAGCATTTTTCTCACCAGTGCCGTTTCCAGGCCGGTAAGACTGATTTCGATATCGTCTTTGACCAATGCGCCTTGATCATTATCCAGATGCCAGGTTTCGGTACACGGCGTAACGCCTTCATTACCAACAGGCAGTTTGCCGGATTCGCCGGTTATGGCCGGGGCGCTGCGAAAGGGATTGCTTGATTGTGCTGCCCGCCACTCGGATTCGAGTGTGGCCAATATACGCTGGGTGTCATGTTCAATCGTGCGGGCAACGTGCTTTCGGGTGCCGCTTGGGTAAGTGAACTCCATCAGCATGGGAGCGGAAGAGGGCGAAGTAGCACCTTCAATAAACATTTGTGCCTGAGACGTGCCCAGTGAATTGAAGCGCTCGCTCGACAGGATGTTCTCGAGTTCACGTTGCGACGCTGTGCTGTTGGTCACGACAACAAAGTATTTTCTGGGGAGGGTTGTACTAGTTTCCATGTCTCTCTCCTTAACTGCGTACCAAAATTGGCTAAAAGGTGAATCGGCAGGCGAGCAATGACTTCCTTGGAAGTAATCCACAGGCAGGGTCTGGGCCCGAAAATGGCCCTCGATAAGTTCCACTCGTTCTGCTGCTATGTTGTTGAGTTTATTGTTATGTTATTGCGCTCATTTGATCGCTTTTTTATAGGTAGGCGTGAAATAAAACCATAGATATATCGTTGCATCAGACGATCCTTCGTGAGCATGCAAAAGGGATGGCTGCCCGAGACTCAGGCAGTCGATATCAGGCCCCGCATCAAACGATAGCCATAGCCGCGGATGCTCTGAATCGCGTTTGTACCATACACGTCCTTGATTTTTCCACGCAAGCGACTGATGGACTTCTCCAGCGCACGAGGATCGTAGAAATTGGGATTGAGCCCCATGATGTTGGCGATTTCATCATGGCTCAGAATGTGATTATTACTCTGCGCAAACGCTTCAAGGATTTTCATCTCGGCAAACGAGATGTCCAGGCGTTTATTTGTGCTCAGCAGACAGATCCGAGTTGGATCAAGTGTCAGTTTGATGTCTCTTTGCCATTCTTCACTGCTGAAGAATTCTCCTAACGACTCGGCGCTATCGTCGGAAAGGGTGTTGATTTTGATACAGAAGTCGGCACCGGCAAGGTAGTACTTGATCTTGTTGAAAGCACCGCGGCCAGTGATAACGGCACAAATGAGCGGCTTAAAGTTGTCTTTGCGCAGGTTCTCGACCAGTGCAAGATTGTCTTCGAGTGCTTGTGGGCTGTCGATGACAATGAAGATTGCTCGATACAATGCAGAATCTTCATTCTGCATATAGGCATCAGTGTACGAGTTGGCTTCAAGCGCCACATCGGTTCGCACAAGCTTTGCGAGTAGCGCACTAAAATGCTCCGCCACGCCACGGGTTCGACCCAAAGTGAGTACACCTGGTTCGTCGATTGTCGGGCGCGGACTTCTAGTCGCCAAGTTCCCTGAGAGCATCATGCATTGACTCGAAATTAGGTGCTGACATCAGGATGTTAAAGCACAGGTTCTCATCTGTGACTGACAATTGGTAACATTTACGCCGTTTTTAGACGTAGCTCCCGAGTTTTCTAACAATAAATAAGCTTTTCAAGCTTTTAGTTGATTTTCTCGGCTTCGTGAACTAGTGAGTATGTGGTGGCAATATGAAATTGTGCCACTATTTTGAACTCATGACGACATCTTTGTTTATGTCCATTGGCCACTGTATAGCCAGCCTTCAATATGTGAGGCAGGTCACACTTTATTGGCGCAATGAAATTTTTCCTACTAAGTGCCTAAATAATTTCACATTAGTTCGTACGCGGACGTTTATTAACATGGCTTGAGTGTGTCTTTTGATAAGACGTAATCTCCTCGGCCAACAAGAGCAAAGATCGCAGCCTTCGGCAGCGCCTACATTTGGAAAGCATTCACCTGTAGGAGCTGCCGAAGGCTGCGATCTTTTGATCTTTGTATTATTTCAGATACTCAATCCCTGAGTGTTATCGACCAGTCGCTCACCAAGAGCGCTCTGACGGAGGATTAATGGATTTCTGGACCTTTTTCCAGGTGTTGATTTTGGGTGCAGTAGAAGGCCTCACCGAATTCTTGCCGATCTCCAGTACTGGCCACCAGATTATCGTTGCCGACTTGCTGGAGTTTGGCGGTGAACGCGCCATGGCGTTCAACATCATTATTCAACTGGGTGCCATTCTTGCCGTGGTCTGGGAATTCCGGCCGAAGATCATCGAAATCGTCAAAGGCTTGCCGACCGAGCGCAATGCGCAACGATTCACCCTCAACCTGTTGATCGCCTTTCTGCCGGCCGTGGTTCTGGGTGTTCTCTTCGCTGACGCCATTCATCACTACTTGTTTAACCCGATCACAGTCGCCGTCGCTTTGGTTGTCGGCGGTATCGTGATGTTGTGGGCCGAACAGCGCAGCCATGTGATTCGCGTCGAGCATGTCGATGACATGCGCTGGTCTGACGCGCTTAAGGTCGGTTTCGTACAGTGTCTGGCGATGATTCCCGGCACCTCGCGTTCCGGATCTACCATCATCGGCGGCCTGCTGTTCGGTCTGTCGCGCAAAGCCGCCACCGAGTTCTCGTTTTTCCTGGCCATGCCCACCATGGTCGGTGCCGCCGTGTACTCAGGCTACAAATACCGCGACCTGTTCCAGCCAAGCGACCTGCCGGTCTTCGCCTTGGGCTTCGTCACCGCATTCATCTTCGCCATGATCGCCGTGCGCGGCTTGCTCAAGTTCATCGCCAACCATAGCTATGCCGCGTTCGCCTGGTATCGGATCGCGTTTGGCTTGTTGATTCTGGCCACTTGGATGTTTGGCTGGGTGAACTGGACGGCGGCTGCGGCGGGCTGATTACTGGCTGCTGATCAGCGCGGCGACGGCGAGATCGTTTAATTCGCTGTCGGGGGATTCCCGACGAAAACGCTGCAAGGCCGAAGTGAAATACGCGGCTTGCAGCATGCCGTCGCTGGCGAGGAAATAGCGCGCGTCTTCCTGCTCCTCGGCGGAGTAAACACGTTTGAAGTTTTCGGTCGTATTATTCGTCGCAGAAAAAGGTGTGAGAAACAGCACAAGGATGGAGAAACCGGAAAATTGCGTGGCCTGCCACGGCGTATCGGTGCTCCCCATGCAGAACCCGTCGCAATGTGCATAAACATTCGAGGTGAAGCTAAACAAGGCGAGCAGGCAGTAACGCTTCAAGCGAGAAAAAATAAACGCGGGCATAAACAAAAGACATCCTGTCAGTACAACAACACTCCGGGCAACGCTCATTCGTTGCCCACACATACAACGCGTCGATCAACGACCCGCCAATAACTCCGCCGCCTGATCCAGCAACGCCAACGGATCCTTGGCCTTGTGAATATCCACCGACAACAGTTGCCGAAACTTGCGCGCCCCCGGAAACCCGGTGCCCAGGCCCAGCACATGGCGCGTGATGTGGTGCATCGCCCCGCCGGCCAGCAAATGCTCGGCTATATAAGGTCGCAACTGCGCCAATGCTTCCGCACGGCTGATCACCGGCGCCGAACTGCCGAACAACTGCTGATCCACCTCCGCCAGCAGATACGGATTGTGATAAGCCTCACGCCCCAGCATCACACCGTCAAAGGTCTGCAAATGCTCATGGCAGGCCTCCATCGTCTTGATCCCGCCGTTCAACACAAACTCCAACTCCGGAAAATCCGCCTTCAACCGCGCCGCGACGTCATAGCGCAATGGCGGAATGTCGCGATTCTCCTTCGGCGACAAGCCCTCCAGAATCGCAATCCGCGCATGCACCGTAAAACTGGTACACCCGGCATCCCGCACCGTCCCGACGAAATCACACAGCTCCTCGTAACTGTCCCGCCCATTAATCCCGATCCGATGCTTGACCGTCACCGGAATCGACACCGCATCTCGCATCGCCTTCACACAATCCGCCACCAACTGCGGATGACCCATCAGGCACGCGCCGATCATGTTGTTCTGCACGCGATCGCTCGGGCAACCGACGTTGAGATTCACCTCGTCGTAACCGTGCTCCTGCGCCATGCGAGCGCAAGCGGCCAGATCGAGTGGCACGCTACCGCCCAACTGCAAGGCCAACGGGTGTTCGGCTTCGTTGTGACGGAGGAAACGTTCGTGATCGCCGTTTAGCAGCGCGCCGGTGGTGACCATCTCGGTGTAGAGGAGGGCGTTCTTCGACAGGAGGCGTAGGAAGAAACGGCAATGGCGGTCAGTCCAATCCATCATCGGGGCGACGGAGAAGCGGCGGGAGAGTGGGGCGGGTTGTAGAGGCATTGGGGGAATCTGGATCAGAGGGGCGAAGGTGGGGGAGTTTATCAGGAATGGGGTGGGCAGAGCCTTACGCACTTTGATCGATGTGGCCTTGCTTGGTGGTGACACGCCGACGCTGGTCGGCCGAGTATCGTGATTTGCACCAGATCGTGCCTAAAACAGCTCATTTTCGATAGTGAGCGGAGATATCTCTCCAAATGTATTTGTATCGGAACTCAAGCCAACGGATTAACAGTTTGTCTCTCTGACGTCGAAAGCGACTACTTGCTCGGGCTTCCAACATTTGCGCGATGTCAGAATTTAATTGTTCTGGGTCAAACAAAGACCAGATGATTGGAATCACGCAGTCAAAATTCGTGTAGCAGACAGGTGCGACTTCCTCGTAGAGCATCCGTTTTATTTCTAGCGGGTCGTAATCTTCGGTCCGTCGGGCGATAGATTTGTAGTCCACCTCATTGTCGACGAACGTATCGGACAATGCCCAGTAGATGTCATATCGATCTTTTGCAGTCATTGTGCGATTCAAATTAGCGTTGGTCGTTTTCATCGCGAAAAGGCCGTCAGCGACTTTGACTCTTGGTCGTACATGAGGGGCTGGGGTTTCAATGTGATACGCGCGGCTGGCTTTGCCATGTTTGACTCCCTGTCATCGAATTAACCGCTGCCGACTGTATCAGACTTGCTTTCGTCAGTGACGGGCGACAATGCACGCGTCATTTTTCGTCAATTTAAACAGAAATGCTTGCTCTTGTTTAAATGAATCACGCTGGCACAACCCGAGCCCTACACCACCTTGCGCCACCCCCTACACGTAAGACAGAATCCGCCGGCTTGTACGTCTAGCACGCAGGTTCTATCGTCCCAATGTCACTGAAAACCAGTGATCGGGTTTGGTAGCCCGCTTCGTGTCTAGATGCATGCGTCACCTTGTTCAGTCGCTTTCCCAGGACTCGGATTTCATGGTGGTCATGCGTGGGGCCCATTCGTGGGCGCCGGGTTCTAGTGCGACCGGTCTACCAACCCGCGTATGGCCGCCACCCATCGTTTGGTAGCGTGGGTGATGGCTTCTTTTAGTAATCGCGCTAGAGGTTCCATCTATGTTCAAACCATCACCCAACCCGCCAGAAACCGATCCCGCATCCCCCTACGAATCCCCCAATTCCAAAAAACTCCACGAAGCCGCCGAGCGTGCGCTCGATCACTACCTCCTTCCCGCCAGCCAGATCATGGCCAGCACCGACGAGCCCGAACGCATGTACCTCGCCAATCCGAAGTACGACATGGAATCCCTGTTGGCCAATGCCTGCGAAACTCTGGGTTCTGCCTCCGAGATGCTCAACAACTTTGCCGCGACGCTGGATAACTCGCGCCGCAAATCTGCGCTTGGCATTGCGCAGGTGGTGATGTTGGCGGAGTTGGCGGTGAATCAGGCGTTGGATAAGGTTGAAATCAAGCCGTAAACCAGTGTCCCTCTGCGGCATGCGGCACGCCGTTGCTGCAGAGGGGCGGGGTTCTGATTTGGAATTTTCAGCGTCTTTTTGCGCCAGTAGCGATGTGCCACAATTCGTGATGGCAATGCGTCATCATGCCGAGCTAAAAGTCCACTTCCTGTACAAAAATAAAAAGTTGTACAAGTTTTCCTAAAGTTTATAGCATCCCTTCCAGATACTTTGCTGAATCGATAAATCTTGCGTGCAGACGCCCTGTTTGCGACGTGATGGTTTGTCTGCCGATGCTCGCGTCGGGTTTCTCTTTGACGCATCAACAGCATCGCATTTTGCATTTCCGGGACAGCTGGAGCGTCCCGTATTACGCCTTGGATGACGACCCCCCGAATGTCTGGACGGTGACCGCGGTTGCCAAAGATCTATTTTTTGTGCCCGGCGTTTCGCGTCAGGGCGTTTGAGGCTGAATATGGCAGTAGCATCGAATTTCCTGGGTGACATCAAAGTTTCCCGCAAGCTGGGAACCGGTTTTGGCATTCTGTTGCTGGCTGTTTTGGCGGTTGCCTTCATTGGCTATAACAGCAACAGCGTGCTGGTTGATCGCTTGAGTACGACGCGTCTGATTGGCACGTTGAATGACGCTACGCAAGATATGCGTCTGTCCGAGAAACAGTACGAAGCCGCCGCTGACGCCGCTTTCGCCGACTCTTATCACGCGCAGCTGAATGTCTTGCAGGGCCTTGTGAGCAAGGCCTTGGAAACGTTGACGCGTGCTGAAAACCAGCAAGCCTTGAAGGCGTTGCAAGCCACGATTGTTACCTATGACCAGAAGGTAAAGCGCCTGATCGATGCCGATAAGTCGACGACGGATGCCCTGAAACCGTTGGGTGCGCTGTCGGACAAGTACGCGCAGACCTTTGGCGACATGCTTGAAAGCACTACGATCGGTGCCTTGGCGTCCGCCGATGGCGAACGCGTGCGGGAGCTGCGCACGGTGGCCGATTTGCGCTACGGCATGACCACGTTTCGCCTGATGTTGCGCCGTTACATTGCGGTGCCTAACGACGCGAACAAAAAAGTGCTGATGGACACCATCGACACGTTCCTGAGCGATATCACCAAAGCGCGTTCCAGCCTGCCGGCGACCCTGTCGAGTCAACTGGAAGAAGCGCACGCGGGCATCCGTCGTTATCGCGAAGTATTGATGGAAGTGGCCGGGCTGTTTGAGCAGAAGCAGAACATGCGCGAGCAGGTCGACCAGGAAAGCAAGGCGATGGACAAGATCATGACTGGCCTGATGGACACCCAGCAGCGCCTGGCGCGGGAAGATCAGCGCTCGGCCTTTGTTCAGATGGCCGTATTGACCGTGTTGGCGCTGGTGATCGGACTGTTTGCTTCGGTGGTCATCTCGCGCCAGATCACTTCGCCGCTGGCGCTGACGGTTGATCTGGCTCGGCGTATTGCCAAAGGCGATCTGACGGTACAGGCCAAATCAAACCGCAAAGATGAGTTGGGCGATCTGCAAAATGCGATGCAGGACATGGCGCAGAACCTGAACACGCTGGTTCAAGGTATCGGCAATGGCGTCACGCATATTTCCACTTCTGCGGAAAAACTCTCGGCCATGAGCGAGCAGACCAGCGCGGGTGTGCGTCAGCAGAAAAGTGAAGTGGATCAAGTCGCCACGGCGATGCATGAAATGGCCTCGACCGTGCAGGAAGTTGCGCGTAACACGACCGATGCGTCCGCTGCCGCGACCTTGGCCGATCAACAGGCGCGTCACGGCAGTACGGTGGTGAAGCAGGCGACGGCGCAGATCAGTGAGCTCGCGGTGGCCATTGAAGAGTTGGGCGGTGCGATGAACGTGCTGTCTCAGGACAGTGAGCAGATCGGCAAAGTGATCGATGTGATCAAAGCCGTTGCGGAGCAGACCAATCTGCTCGCGTTGAACGCCGCTATCGAAGCGGCGCGAGCGGGGGAGCAGGGTCGTGGTTTCGCCGTGGTGGCAGACGAAGTGCGTTCGTTGGCCCAGCGGACACAGGACTCGACCAAGGAAATCGAAGCGCTGATCGTCACCCTGCAACAGGGCACGCAAGCGGCTTCTGCGCTGATGGCTTCCAGCCGCGAGCGCACTCTCGATACGGTGGAGTTGGCGCAGAAAGCCGAGTTGGCGATTACCGAGATCAATCAGTCCATCGGCACGATCCAGGAAATGAGCTTGCAGATCTCGGCCGCGGCCGAGCAGCAAAGTGCAGTGGCCGACGAGATCAATCGCAGCATCGTCAGCGTGCGTGATGTGGCCGACCAGTCGGCGGTTGCCAGCGAAGAGAGTGCGGCCGCAACGATTGAGCTGGCGTCGCTGGGACAGGACCTGCAGCGAATGACCGCGCATTTCCGCACCTGATTCGGTGAACGATGAGCCCACGGCACCTTCAAAATATTCAGGCGCCGTTGGGCTGCAGTTATGGCTGGTCAGCACATAACCTGAGCAGCTGTTTATTTATCACCATGGAGGGTTACAACCCGTTATCAGAGGGTGTCATGACCGACTTTTCAAAATCATCCGCCTCGCCCGGAGGCTGCCAGGGCTGTAAAAACAAAGGCGCGCCGGATATGAATTTCGCCTTCGCGTTCCAGCCCATAGTGGATCTGCGCGATCAAACGACTTTTGCCCATGAAGCCTTGGTTCGCGGCGTGAATGGTGAGGGCGCCTTGTCAGTCCTGGAGCAGGTGGACGATCAAAACCGTTATCGATTCGATCAACTGTGTCGAGTTCGGGCGATTTCCACGGCGGCTCAGTTAGGGATGACCGAGTACCTGTCGATCAACTTTTTGCCGAATGCCGTTTACCGTCCGGAACTGTGCATTCGCAGCACACTTGAAGCAGCGCGCGCTCACGGGTTTCCGCTAGATCGCTTGATCTTCGAAGCGGTTGAGGGCGAGTACGTTGAAAAGAACAGCCACCTGACGAATATCTTGCGTGAGTACCGCGAGTTTGGTTTCAAGACAGCGATCGATGACTTTGGCGCAGGCTATTCCGGTCTTAACCTGTTGGCAGATTTTCAGCCGGATTTGATCAAGCTGGATATGGCGCTGGTCCGCGATATTCACCTTGACCGTGTACGCCAGACCATTGTGCGTAACGTCGTGAACATGTGCAGAGAGTTGGGCGTGGAGGTGATCGCCGAGGGCATAGAAGATGCCCAGGAAAGAGACTTTCTCGCCGATTGCGGCATTTATCTGATGCAGGGTTATTGGTTCGCCAAACCTGCTTTCAAATCGCTGGCGCAGATCCCCACGGGTGCGTGGCTGAAGAGATGACCTCTCTCAGCTCGCACTGAGCCGCTCGATTACGGGGGCCAGTGCCGGACGTTTGCTGAGCCATTCTTCCTTGGTAATCCCCAACAGAACGACGTCAATCCGAACCCCATCCTTCACCACGTTCTGCCGCCTCACACCTTCAATCTCAAACCCAAACTTCTGATGCATCTTCACCACCGCCGAATTCATCGCCAGCACTTCGCAATTCAGCTTCTCCAACCCCGCCACATCAAATGCGTAATCAAGCATCCAGAATTCGACCACGCTGCCCAAGCCCTTACCCTGCAAACCGAGGTCCAGATAAAACGCCCAATCCGCCGTCTTGTGCAGTTGGTTAATCGCATTCAGCGAAACAACCCCGACCGCCTGTTCATCCTTGATCACCACAAACACTTGCTGCCGTGGATTGCCCTGCAAAGAGGCCAGCCAGTTGGCATGTTCCTGTTCGGTGATTTCGTGGGAGGTGTACATGAATTTGCGCACGTCTTCCTGGTTGCGCAGGGTGCGGACATGGGCCTGGAGGGCGGGGCTCGCGTCGGTGAGGGGGAGGAATTGCATGGGGATGTCCTTGTCTGGCAGGTGAGCGATTCTGAACCGGCGCTGTCGATCAGGGAAGTTGCATGTCGCCGCATGCGGTGCAGTATCGGCAGCAGTCTCAATCAGTACAGCTTCGGCATTTTGCACGATAACTGGCTATGCGATTGATCGAGAGTCAGGCGTTGCGTCGGGCTTCCAGTACGCTAAACAGCAACATGCCCGCCAACATCGCCAGGACGAACACGATCACTTGCCAATGGCCTGTCAGCAGGATGGTCACTGCCGGTCCGGGGCAGATACCGGCAATTCCCCAGCCAACGCCGAACAGTAGACTGCCGCCAATCAATCGTCGGTCGAGTTCCCGTTTGACGGGTAACTGCATGGGGTTTCCCAGCAGGGATCGGGATTGCCGACGGGCCCAGGTCAAGGGGCCGATGGCGACGGCAATTGCCCCCACCATGACCAATGCCAGAGAGGGATCCCAAGCACCGGCCAAATCCAGAAATGCCAGTACTTTTTCCGGGTTGGCCATGCCCGCCAGAAGCAGACCCAGGCCGAAAAGCAGGCCAGCAATGAAAGCGTTCAGCTTGATCATGTTCATGCTCCCAGCAGATGGCGCAGGACAAACACCGTCATGAACCCACTGAACATGAAACAAGCAGTGGCAGCCATTGAACGCGGTGAAAGGCGCGATATGCCGCAAACCCCATGACCACTCGTGCAACCTGAACCGTATCGTGTGCCAATGCCGACCAACAGCCCGGCGACGATCAGCCCCAACCAGCCACTTTGGAATTCGATGCGCGGCAACGTGGTGAACAATCCCCAAAGCACTGGCGCGACGAGCAGGCCTAGGAGAAACAGTGCTTTCTCACTTGTCCCTTCACGGCTGCGTTGCAGCAGACTGCCGATCAGGCCGCTTATTCCCGCGATTCGACCATTGCCGACAACCAACAGGCTGGCCGCCAGGCCAATCAGTGCGCCACCGGCAAGGGATGACCACGGAGTGAAGTTGAGCCAGTCGACATGCATGGGGCACCTCGGGTACTGAAAGTGTGAATTTTGGGCAGATGGAGAGGTGATTAATCCACTCTCTCCACAGTTAGTGCCAATCCCGCCTGCTTACTGCGGAACCGCCAGCCACTCGCCAATGACCTTCTGATATTTGCCGGTTACTTTGCTCAAGTGCAACCACTGATCAACGTACAGCTTCCAGCTGATGTCATCACGCGGCAGCAGGTAGGCCTTTTCCCCGTACTGCATGAACTGCTGCGGATTGACCGCGCACAACCCCGGTTTCAACTTCTGCTGATACAGCGCTTCCGAGGCGTCGGTGATCATCACGTCGGCCTTGTTGTCGAGCAGTTGCTGGAAGATCGTCACATTGTCGTGCAGGGCCAGTTGCGCTTTTGGCAGGAAGGCGTGGACGAAGGCTTCGTTGGTGCCGCCGGCCGGTTCAACCAGGCGCACGTTGGGCTGGTTGATCTGCTCGACAGTCTGGTACCTGGATTGATCGGCGCAGCGCACCAGCGGGATCTTGCCGTCGACGTCGAGGGTGTTGCTGAAGAAGGCCTTTTTCTGCCGCTCCAGCGTCACCGAAATGCCGCCCATGCCGATGTCACATTTGCCGGCCTGCATGTCTGGCATCAGGGTTTTCCAGGTGGTCTGCACCCATTCGACCTTGACCCCGAGGCTGTCGGCCAGCGAGCGCGCCATGCTGATGTCTATGCCCTCGAAATCACCGTCGGTGCGTTTGAAGGTGTAGGGCTTGTAGTCGCCGGTGGTGCAGACGCGCAGTTGGCCTTGTTGCTGGATGGTGTCGAGGTGCGAAGTGGCTTCCTCGGCTTGGACGCTGGTGCCGAGTGTCAGTAGGCCGCAGAAGATCATCGTGCTTTTTAGTGTTGTCATTGTGATCGGGCTTATGCAGGGAAGGGTTGCTCAGTGTAGTGAATGCCTTTCCCGGGTGTCATCCCGATGACGTTCAGCGAGTGAGTCGGTCGGCCAGATCCCGTGCCTGTTGCGAGGCGACAAGGCGCGAATCGCGATCCATTTCTTCACCGAGAATCGTCTTCTCGACGATCAGCGCGTGTACATCAGTGATACCGATAAATTCGAGCCACGCTTCAATGTACGGTTTCTGAAAGTCGAAACGCTCGGCGGGCGTGGTGGATTGCGCGGAGAAATCCAGGCCGCGCGCATAGGCGACCACGGCGGTTTTGCCTCGCAGCAAACCTTGCGGGCCACGCTCGGGATCGAAGCTGAAGAGGATGTCTTTCTGCGACACCAGGTCGATGTAGTGCTTGAGTTTGTAGGGGATGCTGTAATTCCACAGCGGCACCGACATCACAAGCATGTCAGCGCGGTGCAGGTGTGCGGCGAGTTTTTCAAGTTCTTCCCAGGCCGATTGCTGAGCCGGTGTCCGTGGCTTGCCGCTGAGGCCGGCGTATTTGGCGTTCATTGCCTCTTCATCGAACTCCGGAAGTTGCAGGCCCCACAGATCCAGCGTTTCGACTTGGGTGTGCGGGTTGTGTTGCTGATGGCGCTCGATGAAGTTGCGGGCGACTTCCAGGGAGGCGGAGCGTTGTTTGCGCGGTGAACATTCGATGTGAAGAAGGGTGGTCACGGTAGAGCCTCGGCATGCGATGAGAGAGTGCGAGGCATTGCAACATAGCTGGATTCAAACTATAAATCGTAAATATTCAAGTCATTGATCACGTATCTCACTATGTTTGACGCTCTCCTACTCAGGACTTTTGTCACCGTCGTCGATGAAGACGGTTTCAGCCGCGCCGCCGAAAAATTGCATCTGACTCAGTCGGCGGTCAGTGGTCATCTGCGCCGGCTAGAGGAGCAGATCGGCAAACCCTTGCTCAAACGCACCACACGGTCCCAGCAACTGACGCCGGATGGCGAACGACTGATCGCCTATGCGCGGACGATTCTGGCGTTGAACCGCGATGCCTGGGCGCAGCTGACGCGCACGCCGTTCGCGGGGCGCGTGCGGATCGGCGTGTCGGAGGATTTTGTTGAGGCGCGTCTATTGCGAGCTTTGCAGGATTGCGCGGCGCAGCATCCGGGGATGGAGATCGACGTCCAGGTCAATATTCCCGGCACGTTGCTCGGCCTGATGAAACAGGGCGAGTTGGAACTGGTGATTGGATCGCTCTGCGAGACCGGGGCCTCCGGACTTTTGCTTTGGCAGGAACCGTTGGTGTGGGCGTGGTCGGCGCAACCGCTTGTGCATCTGCCGTCACCGTTGCCGCTGGCGCTATTCCCCGAGCCGTGTCCGTATCGCGAAGCCGCATTGACCCGACTGGCGCAGGCCGGCATTGCCCAGCGCACCGCGATGCTGTGCACCAGCACCGCCGCTTTGCGCGCGGCGGCGTTGTCCGGGTTTGCCGTCTCGCCGATGGCAGCCAGTCAGCTCGGTCCGGGGCTCGCCGCGTTGGGGCCCGAACTGGGGTTGCCGCTGTTGCCGGATGTGCAATTTCGTTTGTTTACAGCCTCGCACGCCGATCCGCAGATGATCGCCGCTGTTTCGCAGGTGATCGTCGATTTCTGCTCGGCGCGCAGGCAGTAATCTTTCCTACAGCGCGAGTCCTTCCTGCACCACCGACAACAGGTTGTTCTCCGTCAGCGCGATGGCATCCAGCTGTTGCCCGGTTTCAACGGTTTGCATCCACCAGTGGCTTTCGTGATGTTCATCGACGGTGCGCAGCAGATAGGTGTTTCTGTCCGGCAGGGTGATTTGCACGCGTCCGGCGCCGTCTTCGGTAAATCGTGCGATGGGATCAAAGGTCAGGGTTTGGTTATTCGCTTCGATCACCAACTGATCGATAGCGTAATCGTGGGATTCGCCGTCCGGAGAGGTTTCGCAGATATGCGTAGGATTGCGCCGAATTTTCAGGCCGACTTCGGTCACCGGTTGCAGCCAGGTTTCGATGCGGTGGTACAGGGCATACACCTGCGCGGGCCAGCAATCGATCTCCAGTTCGGCGCAGGTGATGTCGTCCGCGTGGCTATGCCGGGTTTGCTTGAGCTTCGCGGCGAGTTCGTCTGCTTTACTCATTTCGGTTCCCTGTTTGTGGTGTCTGCTTATTAATCGTAGACCTTTCAACGGCGTACAACGTTGCCGTGCGTCATGCGCTTGCAACACAAGCGTGTCCAAATCTGCGCTGACCAGTCTGGTCAGGTTAGAAACCACGGACGCAGGCGTCCCAAGGAGCGGGTACATGAAAAAGCTGTTTACAATTTTGGCAGTGATTGCGCTGACGGCCGGTAGCATCGGCCTGAGTTCGGCGCGCCAATCGCAGTCGAGCAAGGCGCAAGCGGAGTCGGTGGCGGGGGTGTTCGATTATTACCTGCTGACGCTGTCCTGGTCGCCGACCTTCTGTTTGACACACAAGGACGACGTGCAGTGTTCCGGCAAGGGTTATGGCTTTGTCCTGCACGGCTTGTGGCCGCAATACGCCAAGGGCGGCTGGCCGCAATCCTGTCCGCCGCTGACCACACTGTCGGCCGCGGAAAGCAACAAAGGCATGACGTTGTTCCCGACCAAAAAACTCCTCGATCACGAATGGTCCAAGCACGGCACTTGCAGCGGCCTCGGTGCAATGGGGTACCTGGATGCGGCGGATAAAGCGGTTGGCACGGTGAAAATTCCCCAGGAGTTGCAACCGTTCAGTACGTCGTATTACTTCGAGGCGCAGGAAATTTCCGACTTGTTTCGCAAGGCCAATCCGGGGATTCCCGCTGATGGCATCGCGGTGATTTGCAGTGGCCCGGAGTTGTCGGAAGTGCGCGTGTGCATGGGCAAGGATCTGCAGTTTGGCGCGTGCGGCAAGGGTGTGAAGACTCAGTGCCGCGCGGGGGATATTCGGGTGCCTCCGGCGCGGTGATGTGATCGCCATTTGCTCATCAAATGCAGGCGCCAAAATGGGCGCCTGCAGACGTAGACGCTAATCATGCAAATGCATTGGGGCTGTTTACCGCCCATATAGCCGGGGCCAAATCTGCAAGTGACTTGCTGTTTGACTCAATCATGAAGGAGTTTTCGTGATGTATAAGTTGTTCCTTTGTGTGGTTCTAGCTATTTGTTCCGGGTGTGCAAAAGACCATTTACAGCCTCCAGCAAATTTGATTTTTGTATCTGTAGAAAGAGAACGATCTCTTTTATACGTAATCAGGTATCAGTCGGATGTTGACGTTCTGGACCTTTTTGGCCGAGGAGAAAGGCAGGGAATGATCTCAGGCACGCTTAGGTGTGCTTTGGCAGATGACCACGACTTTTCGGTTGGTAAAGCCATACGATTTTCTGCAATCGGCTTGATCAGGTCTGAAAAAAATCAAGCTAACGAGACAAAATTCTCGTATCTCACCCCTGCGTTTATCACTGAAACCTCTGACAACCGTAGCTCGGAAAGAGACTTGTCAGTAGCAGAAATGAACCAACTTCTTTCCAACAAACAACAAATCCCCTGCAAAGTCGTCGTCACCGCCTACGGCTATAAACCCTATTATTCAAACACCATGCACATTCCCGTCGCGGACTTGCTCCGGGAAATCAACAAACCTCGCTCATAAAACCGGGGGGCTGGCAAATCCCCCTGTACCCCTCGGCTCATTCGCCTGAGCAAAAATAATTTCGACCCACGGCAGTCATCCAATCGCGCATTGCCCCCGGTGTCAGGATAGTTGTCGCCTCTCCGATTTTTCCTAAAAAAGCATATCGGGGGCGGAAAGAGACTGGTCGTGCCGTACTATTCACCTGAACGCAGAGCCGCATTACTTAAAATGCTGCTTCCCCCGCTGAACCTGTCGATGGCCGAGGTTTCCCGGCGCGAAGGGGTCAGCGAAATGTCTTTGTCCAACTGGCGCAAGCAGCTCAGTTCTGAAGGAAATGCAGTGTCCGAAAACAAGCCGTTGACCGAGAACTGGTCAGCCGAAACCAAGTTTGCTGTCGTGCTTGAAGCCGCCGGTTTGTCCGAGATCGACCTCGGCGAGTATTGCCGCCGCAAAGGTCTTTACCCCGAACAAATCACGGCTTGGCGACAAGCTTTTATCACCGGCCAGAAATCGACAAAGGCTCAGCAAAAAGAAGATCGCGAGCAATCTCGCAAGGACAAGAAACGCATCCAGGAACTTGAGCGCGAACTGCGCCGCAAAGACAAGGCGCTCGCTGAAACAGCCGCGTTGTTGGTGCTGCGAAAAAAGCTCAACGACTACTGGGGGACGAACGACAACGAGGACAACTAACATCTTTGCCAGAGCGCCAGTTAATCGTTGCCTGGCTGGGTAGCGCGGTGGCGGCAGGAGCCAGAAAAATCAGGGCGTGCCAGGAAATCGGTCTATCGCTGCGGACTTTGCAACGTTGGACTGAAACAGAGGTTATCCAGGCCGATGCCCGAACGATTGTCACACGGCCAACACCGCGAAATGCACTGAGCGAAGTCGAGCGTCAGACCATTGTGACGCTGTGTAACAGCCCGGAGTACGCCCACTTGCCGCCGAGCCAGATCGTGCCGCGGCTGGCCGATCAAGGGCGTTATGTGGCGTCGGAGGCGACGTTTTATCGCGTTCTACGTGCGGCAGGCCAACAACAACATCGAGGCCGCAGCCAGCGGCCCAGAAGGCACGCAGCACCGACAACGCATGCGGCCAAAGCGCCCAATCAGGTGTGGTCGTGGGACATCACGTATCTGCCCTCGCCGATACGCGGAAAGTATTACTACCTCTATCTGATCGAGGATATTTACAGCCGCAAGGCCGTGGGCTGGGAGGTCTACGACGCGGAAAGCGGTGAAAAAGCCGCCGCGCTGCTGCAACGCAGCGTGATCGGTGAGCAGTGTTTACACGA
>NZ_JAENSQ010000020.1:0-104672 GCF_016613125.1 Pseudomonas sp. MF6776 | reverse complement strand
GACCGTCGAAGCCGTCAATCGGACAGTAGCGAGGATCAATCTACGCCCGCGCAAGCGCTTGGGCTGGAAGACGCCGTACGAAGTGCATACAGGGGTGAGCGTTGCACTTATGTGTTGAATTCAGGTACTGTATTCCCCAAGTGAGCGGCGGCAGATAGATGCCTTTGTTCGGCGCGTCCAGCAAGACTTCGGCACGGTTGGTGCCGTCATCAACAACCACAGCACAACTGCCTTTCACGCAAATCAGGAATTGATGGCATTTGTGGTGGGCATGCTCGCCTCGTGTCTTCTGGCTTGGAACATTGAACACTAGGAAGTAGCGCTTCGGCGTGAAAGGAATTTCCTTGTGAAATTCACCTACGGACAGGTCGCCGCGCATGTCGGCGATGTACTTGAAGCGATGGGTGGTTACATCGCCCACACCGATGCGCACTACAGCTTCCGACTGCTCTTGCGCTTTTACTGCAGGGCTTTTGGCCGCATCACTGGATGCGGAGTTTTCCACATAGCCGGTGATACGCGCCGGTGACCCGGTGACAATGGCGTACGGTGGCACGGATTTGGTGACAACCGCACCCGCACCGACCATTGCACCAGTGCCGATGGTGATGCCCGGTAGAATCACTGCGCCACCGCCAATAGAAGCGCCGTCCTCGATAACGGTCTGCGAAAACGACTCGGGGTAAACCTTGGAGCGCGGGAACTTGTCGTTGGTGAACGTGGCATTTGGGCCGATGAAAACGTCGGCGCCTATTCGAAGGCCGTCCCACACATAAACACCGGATTTGATCGTCGTGCGATCGCCGATTACGACATCGTTTTCGATCAAGGAATGCGAGCAGACGTTCACGTCGTTACCGATCACTGCGTCCGGGAAGACCACCACGTATTGCCAGATGCGCGTGTTTTTGCCGATATTTCCGGATTTAACATCTGCAGTGGCGTGAATGAAGGCATCAGACACTTGAGTTCTCCTTGTTGTCGAGTTTTATGCAGACAATGGCTAGCGGGCGTTGCTTGCTGTTTTCGTAGGCCCGCCAGGCATAAGTGCCAACGAGGCCGATGCCGAGTAAATTCAACGTTCCGAGCAGTAGCACGACCAGGATAGTGGCGGCATAACCGGGTACATCAATCGCACCTGACAGTTTTGCAATAATCACCATCAAGCCGATGAACAGCGAGACGATCGAACCCATTGCGCCCATTCGAGTGAGGAGTCGGATCGGGTAGTCGGTAAAGGCGAACACACTGTCCATCATGTATTCGAACTTTTTCTTGAATGTCCACGCTGACTTGCCTTCCAGGCGGGTCTGGCGTTCGTATTCGATGAATTTTCGGCGGAAGCCCAGCCAGAAGATCAGAGCGATCAACGACGAGCGCGACTCGTTCAGTTGCAATAGTTGCTCGCGGAATGCCTTGTTGCAGCCGAAAATGTCTACGCCGCCCTTGGGCATGTCATGCACCACCAGGCGGCGGTACAAGCCCCAGAAGATCGACGATGCCATCCGGCTGGACAGCGGATCCTGTCGGGCGTTGCGCGTACCAATGGCTACATCGCATTCATCAGCGGCCAGTGATTGGAAGAAGCTGATCAGAAGCTCCGGCGGCTCTTGCAGATCGGCCGCCATTACGCCGAAATACTCGCCCTTGGCGGCCATCAAACCGGTGCGAATGGCCGGAAATGAACCGAAGTTGCGTGAATGGGCAAGTAATTGTGCAGGAAAGCTCATAGCGCCCAATGCCTGCTTGAGCAGCGCAAACGAATCATCCGGGCTGCCGTCGACCACGAAAACCACTTCGAGCTGATTCTCGAGCGCGTGGTTCATGTCCGTCAGGGCTTGAATCAGTCGGGGAATCGAGTCGGAGTTTTTATAGACTGGAACGATGACGGAATATCTCATGCAGCCCATCCATTGACCGCTGCGACAACATTGCTGATTTCTTCGTCGGTCATTTCCGGGTAGCACGGAAGTGTCAGGATCAGAGCGGCCAATTGCTCGGTGTTGGTCAGGCTCAGATCGGCAAATTGCTGGCCGAAGACTGGTTGTTTGTAGTCCGGGATAGGGTAGTGAATGTCGGAGGCGATCTGCGCTTGGCGCAAATGCAGCTGCAGGGCGTCGCGCTTGGGCGACTTGATGACATACAGGTGGGCAACTGATGCCAGGCCGACGTCCTGCGCGTGCTCAATGTCGCTGTGCTGAATTTCGTTTCTGTAGCGTGCAGCGATCTCGCGACGGCGAGCGTTGCCTTCGTCGAGATGGGGTAGGAACTCGGACAGGATGGCCGCCTGCATTTCATCCAGGCGGCTGTTACGGGCCCCGTCCAGTTCAACGCAATATTTGGAGGACCAGCCGTATTGCCGTAATTGAGCCACGCGTTGCGCGATTTGTGCCGAGTTGGTCACAACCGCGCCACCGTCGCCCAGTGCGCCAAGATTTTTGGTCGGATAAAAACTGAAGCTTGACGCATCTCCGAATGTGCCGACGCGTTGTCCATCGCGCTCGGCACCGTGAGCCTGAGCGCAATCTTCTAGCAAAGGAACATTGTTCGTCGCGCAGTACTCAGCGATTGCCTTGATGTCGGGTACCGCCAAGCCATACAAGTGAGTCACGACTATGGCTTTGACGCCGGCTTCGATGGCCTCTTTGACATGGGCAAGGGTCACCACGTGAGTATTGAGATCGACGTCCATGAAAACCGGTGTTGCGCCGATGGCCAGCACCGACGTGGTGGTGTACATGCCAGCATTGGCAGCCGTCGCTACTTGATCCCCTTTACCTACACCCAGCGCTTTAAGCGCGAGTTCGATGGCATCAGTGCCGTTGCCGACGCTGACACAGTGACCAGCATTAAGATATTTCGCGAAATCCGCTTCGAAGCGTTTCACTTCTGGCCCCAAAATCACCCAGCCGCTGGCGACTACCCGTTGCACCGAAGAATTAATTTGAGATTGAAACTTGACTATCTTCGCTGCAAGGTTGTTGATTTGCTGCATGGGGGCTCTCCATTTCGAAGCAAAAAGCGGGCGATATATAATTAATCGGCGAAGTTCGCCGAAATCATCAATGCTGGGATGTGGCCATGTCCTCGATCAGACATGCCATCAGTTCCTTTTCCGGACGGATTCTATCCGTACCCCGGCCCCGCTCCAACCAGCAAAGTGCATTTACAGTGAACAATATCAGCTGTAAGACGCTGCTTTTGCTGTCAAACCGGTGTGTTGGCGAATCGACTAGTCGTCGATTCCGCCGCAGTAAGCTCACTCCATATTTGAGGCGTTTTCGAATTTCAGCGTAAGTTTGAAGCTTTTGGTGCAGATCAGGCCGGTAAATAAGTCGATGGATTAATGCGTTACTTGTGCCGAGAGTGGTCTCGGGAGCGGTGGATGAAGTGGCTAACCGGCCTCCAATTCAATAAACTGCGGGTCTCAAGCTGTTCTTACTTTCAATCTTCGGCCTCGCGCGCCAGCGATCGGGTTCGCCTTTGGTTTACAAAGACTGGCGTCCACCTCTTCACAGATTTTCAAGTTTTCACAAGGGTCGCCCATGAGCTCCAAGACATTTCTGGTAACCGGTGGCAGCGGTTTTGTGGGGCGCGCATTAATCGAGCGATTGGCGAGTTGTGCAAACTTTTCGGTGATAGCTCCAGTGCGCAACGTGTCCACCAGGTTTCCCGATGGTGTGCGTTCGATCCCGTGGGGCGGTTTGAGTGGCGGGCATGACTGGGGGAAGACATTGTGCGGCATCGAATGTGTTATCCATGCAGCTGCACGGGTTCACGTCATGAAAGATGTCGCGGTAGACCCGCTGGCGGAGTTTCGCGCCGTCAATGTCGACGCAACGCTTAATCTGGCACGCCAGGCTGCAGCGGCGGGCGTCAGGCGCTTCATCTTTATCAGTTCGATCAAGGTCAACGGTGAGGCCACTGCTGTGGGTAAGGCCTTCACCAGTGAGGATGTGCCGGCGCCGACGGACCCTTACGGCATTTCCAAGATGGAGGCTGAGCAGGCACTGCAGACGCTGGCCGTCACCTCGGGCATGGAGGTGGTGATCATCAGGCCGGTGCTGGTTTACGGTCCCGGGGTCAAGGCCAACTTCCAGAGCATGATGCGCTGGCTTCATCGCGGAGTTCCGCTGCCGTTTGGTGCAATACGCAACCAGCGCAGCCTGGTTGCGCTCGATAATCTGGTGGATCTCATTCTGACTTGCGCCGAGCATCCTGCGGCAGCGAACCAGGTTTTCCTTGCCAGTGATGGTGAGGATTTGTCGACGACCCAGCTGCTACGCCGACTGGCCAAGGCATTGGGAGCGCCCTCGCGATTATTGCCGATCCCTGTATGGCTCATGAGCGGCGTTGCTATTGTATTGGGACGAAGGGCATTGGCGCAGAGACTGTTCGGTTCTCTGCAAGTAGACATCAGTAAAAACCGGCAACTTTTGAACTGGGTTCCTCCTTTGACCCTTGATCACACCTTGAGCCTTACGGCACAGCATTTTCTGGACTCTCGTCGAACATGAATTACGGATGGTTCATCGCAGTCATCGCCTTTCTCGCTTTTGCGCTGACATGGGCACTGCGCTACTACGCCTTGTCACGCAGCTTGATCGATATTCCCAATGCCCGAAGTTCGCATTCGGTGCCGACGCCTCGTGGTGGAGGCGTTGCGATTGTCTTGACGTTCACACTGGCGCTGGTGTTTCTGGAGTGGCGGGATCTGCTCGCCACTTCGTCGTTTTGGGCGCTTGCAGGTTCAGGGGCGCTGGTGGCGCTGATCGGCTTCATGGATGACCACGGCCACATTGCCGCACGCTGGCGGTTGCTGGGGCATTTCGGAGCGGCGACCTGGCTGCTTTTCTGGATGGGTGGAATGCCCCCGATGCAATTATGGGGCGTCGCGATCGATATGGGTCTGGTGGGGCATGTACTGGCGGCGTTTTATCTGGTGTGGCTACTGAATCTCTACAACTTCATGGATGGCATAGATGGCATCGCTAGTGTCGAGGCCATTTGTGTGTGCCTGGGTGCGGGTTTACTGGCTTGGCTGGGAGGATGGGCACAACTGATCTGGGCGCCGCTGCTACTCGCGGTTTGTGTGGCGGGCTTTCTGGTCTGGAATTTTCCACCGGCGCGTATCTTCATGGGAGATGCCGGTAGTGGGTTCCTCGGCCTGGTGCTGGGGGGGCTGTCAGTGCAGGCGGCGAGCGTCAGCGCCGAAATGTTCTGGGCCTGGCTGATTCTGCTGGGTGTCTTCATAGTCGATGCCACTTTCACGCTGCTTCGCCGTTTGCTGCGCGGGGAACGGATTTACGAAGCCCATCGCAGTCATGCATACCAATTCGCCTCTCGTCGGTTCAATAGTCATTTGGCTGTCACACTGACAGTGGCGGCGATCAATTTGATCTGGTTGTTGCCAATAGCAGTAGCGGTTATACGATTTGGTCTTGACGGCTGCCTAGGACTTATTCTGGCCTATGCTCCATTGCTGTGCTTGGTGGTGCTATTTCGCGCAGGTGAAAGTGAAACGGCTCCATGAAGAACCCGTCACCGTTTTGTCATTTGCGGTTAAAGTGCAATAAAAGCCTCGGCTCGACTACGGTGCTGCGGCAGTTGAAGGGAGGAAGCTGATTTGTTTGAAGAGTCAATGGATAAGATCAGAGAACGTCTGCTAGGGCTGCCCAGACGTCACAAGCGCCTGCTGCAGGTAGCAACGGATGTTATTCTGGTCTGGGCCGCTCTTTGGTTGGCATTCATCGTTCGACTCGGCATCGATGATATGTATAACCCGTTCAGGGTCCACTTCTGGTTGTTCGCGTGCGCGCCGGTGGTGGCAATTCCTCTGTTCATCCGTTTCGGCATGTATCGCGCGGTGATGCGATATTTCGGTAATGACGCGTTGATCGCCATTATCAAAGCTGTCAGTTTGTCCTCATTGATTTTAGCCGTGGTTGTCTATTGGTACAGCAATCATGAAGCAGTGGTGCCTCGTTCGATCATTTTCAATTACTGGTGGCTGAGTCTGGTCATCATTGGCGGCTTGCGGCTATGCATGCGTCAATATTTCATGGGGGATTGGTTCACGGCAGCGCAACATGTGCCATTCACCAACCGCGACAACGGTCTGATCAAAGTGGCCATTTATGGTGCCGGTGTAGCGGGCAACCAGTTGGTGGCGGCGTTGCGCATGGGCAAGGTGATGCGCCCAGTGGCCTTCATCGATGATGACGCGAGCATTGCCGATCGTTCGATCTCCGGTTTACATGTCTACAAACCCAAGCATATTCAGGAAATGATCGATGTCACTGGTGCTCAGGAAATCCTCCTGGCGCTTCCATCCTCTACCCGCGCCAGGCGCCGGGAGATTCTCAACCTGTTGGAAGGCTTCCCGCTTCATATTCGAAGTGTGCCGAACTTTACTGATCTGGCCAGTGGTCGGGTCAAGGTCGAGGATATTCAAGAGGTCGACATCGCCGACTTGTTGGGGCGCGATTCGGTGCCCGCACAAGGCGATCTGCTGGAGCGGTGCATCAAGGGCAAAGCGGTGATGGTCACTGGTGCTGGTGGCTCTATTGGTTCGGAGCTGTGCCGACAGATTTTCGCGCTGGGTCCGACCACGCTGCTGTTGTTCGACCACAGCGAATTCAACCTTTACAGCATCCTGACCGAACTCGAGCAACGTGGCTGCCGGGAGTCGGTTTCCTTACATCTGCTGCCGATTCTTGGCTCCGTCCGCCACCCGGAAAAATTGCTCGACGTGATGCGAACCTGGCGCGTGGATACCGTTTATCACGCCGCCGCTTACAAGCATGTGCCGATGGTGGAGCACAACATTGCCGAAGGTGTATTGAACAATGTGATCGGCACGTTGAACACTGCCCAGGCGGCACTGCAGTCGGGGGTCGCCAATTTTGTACTGATCTCTACCGACAAGGCCGTTCGTCCCACCAACGTAATGGGCAGTACCAAACGCTTGGCCGAGTTGGTCCTGCAGGCATTGAGCAGAGAAATTGCGCCAGTGCTGTTTGGGGACAATGCCAAGGTGTCTCGGGTCAACAAAACCCGTTTCACCATGGTTCGTTTCGGCAATGTCCTGGGCTCGTCAGGATCTGTTATTCCCTTGTTTCACAGTCAGATCAAAAATGGCGGCCCGCTGACTGTCACCCACCCGAAAATCACCCGCTACTTCATGACCATCCCGGAAGCCGCGCAATTGGTCATCCAGGCTGGATCAATGGGGCAGGGGGGCGATGTGTTCGTACTGGATATGGGCGAGCCGGTGAAAATCGTCGAACTGGCGGAAAAAATGATCCATCTGTCCGGTTTAAGCATTCGCTCCGATCGTAATCCACAAGGTGATATCTCTATCGAATTTACCGGCTTGCGCCCGGGTGAAAAGCTCTACGAGGAACTGTTGATCGGCGACAACGTGGCGGTTACGCCACACACGATGATAATGACTGCCAATGAAGACCACTTGCCTTGGGAGATACTCAAGGGCAAGTTGAGTGAGTTACTCGGCGCGGTCGAGCAAGACGACTACTCCCGCGTCCGCCAGCTCCTGCGCGAAACCGTCTCCGGCTACACCCCCGACGGCGAGATCGTCGACTGGATCTACCAGCAACGCCGCCTCGAGCCCTGATTGTTTCACATCCTGTAACGCACGCATTTTTGACTTGAGCCCGTCATGACCTACATTTGAAGAGCAGCTTCGGAAAGCTGCTTTCTCAAATGATGATGGAGCGTCACTAATGCGTACTGGTTATTTCTATTCCCTGATGTTTGCTCTGCTCACTAGCGCCTCTATTGCGGTGGTTGCGGCGCCTGTCTCCCCGCCTGTGCCGCCAGAAGCGTCGATCGTGATCGACGCTGCGGCGTCTTCGAAAAGTGCAAAAATCAATCTCAACGAGGCCGACTCGGCAACGCTGCAAAAGGAACTGTCGGGTGTAGGCGAGGCCAAAGCCAAAGCGATTGTTGCGTATCGTGAAACAAATGGGCCGTTCGCATCCGTGGACGAGTTGCTGGAAGTCAAGGGTATCGGCAAGGCGATCCTGGATCGCAATCGCGACAAGCTGGAAGTGAACTAAGCTTATTGTTCAACGCCAAGGGGCCGGTCATTGACCGGCCTTTTTGTTTTTCTGGTAAGGCGTTTGACTGAGGAAACCAAGAGCACGCCCGTCGGATAGCCAAAAATTACGGCTATCATATTGCGTTGAGATTATGCATATAATAATTTCCACGCGCTCTGTATCAACCCGATCCAGAGGGCTATCTCTCAAGCATTCCAGGAGTCCTGTCATGAATTCTGTTGCGTCCCAAGGTACCGCTCTCGTCACTGGCGCATCCTCTGGTATCGGAGCGATTTACGCAGAGCGGTTGGCATCGCGCGGTTTTGACTTGTTGTTAGTGGCCCGCGACCAAGAGCGTCTGGACAGTGCCGCAAGCAAGCTGCGTGACGCCCATGGTGTTCAGGTCGAAGTGCTTAAGGCGGACCTGACGCAAAAGGATGACGTGCTCAAACTCGAGCAGCGTCTGCGCAGTGATTCGAGCATCAGCCTGCTGGTCAACAACGCCGGCGTTGCGGCTGACGGTCTGTTGGCCAATGCAGATTTAGAGAATCTCGAGCGGCTGATCCAGCTCAACGTCACCACGGTCACTCGTCTGGCATCGGCCGCTGCAGCGAGTTTTGCCAAGGCGGGTCGCGGCACGATCATCAACATTGCCTCGGTCGTGGCGCTGTTTCCAGAGCGTTTCAACGCCACTTACAGTGCCAGTAAAGCCTATGTGCTGAGCCTGACCCAATCGCTGAACGCTGAACTCGACGGCACCGGTGTAAAAGTCCAGGCGGTGCTGCCCGGCGTTACCCGCACTGAAATCTGGGAGCGTTCCGGAATCGATGCCAGCGGCATCCCGGCCGAAATGGTCATGGAAGCTGGCGAGATGGTCGATGCCGCGCTGGCAGGTCTGGACCAGGGCGAGCTCATTACCATCCCGTCCCTTCCGGATGCGGGTGAGTGGCAAGCCTTTGTGGCTGCGCGGCTGGTGATGGCGCCGAACCTGTCCCGCAGTTCGGCTGCCAGTCGCTACAAGTAAGTTCTTCTGAATCAGTTAGAGGTGCACGCGGTATGGATCAGCGTCGAATAGTCGTCACGGGCATGGGCCTGGTTTCACCCTTGGGCAGCGGTGTCGAGGTTGTTTGGCAACGTTTGCTGCAGGGGCGTTCCGGGTTGCGCAATTTGCCTGAAGCAGTGGTCGCTGACTTGCCCACGAGTGTTGGCGGCCGAGTGCCGACTCTGGAAGAAGACGCCGAGGCCGGTTTTGACCCGGATCGCGCCACCGCGCCGAAAGAACAGAAGAAGATGGACCGCTTCATCATGTTTGCCATGGAGGCCGCGCGGCAGGCGCTAGAGCAGGCTGATTGGCATCCGGAAATTGCTGCTGATCAGGAGCGCACCGCGACAATCATCGGTTCCGGTGTCGGTGGTTTCGGTGCGATTGCTGATGCCGTGCGTACGACTGATAGCCGTGGCCCGCGTCGTTTGTCGCCGTTCACCATTCCGTCGTTTCTGGTCAATCTGGCAGCCGGGCACGTATCGATTCAGCACCACCTCAAAGGACCGTTGGGGGCGCCAGTGACTGCTTGCGCTGCCGGCGTTCAGGCGATTGGTGATGCGGCGCGATTGATTCGATCCGGTGAAGCCGATATCGCCGTGTGCGGCGGGGCGGAAGCGTCGATCGATCGAGTCAGCCTTGCCGGTTTCGCGGCTGCGCGGGCGCTGTCCAGTGGCTACAACGACACTCCACAGCGAGCCTCACGTCCATTCGACAGTGGACGTGATGGTTTTGTCATGGGCGAGGGCGCCGGCCTGTTGGTGATCGAGTCTCTTGAACATGCCTTGGCTCGTGGCGCGCAGCCCTTGGCGGAACTGGTCGGTTACGGCACCACGGCCGATGCCTATCACCTGACCGCTGGGCCGGAAGACGGCAGTGGTGCACGGCGGGCAATGGAGCTGGCTCTGGCTCAGGGCGGTATCACGCCGGATCAGGTCCAGCATCTGAATGCTCACGCGACGTCCACGCCGGTTGGCGACCTTGGCGAGTTGGCGGCGATCAAGGCGTTGTTCGGTGCAGAAAGCAAAATCGCCGTGACCTCGACCAAATCCGCCACCGGCCACTTGCTGGGTGCTGCGGGTGGACTTGAGGCGATCTTTACGTTGTTGGCAATTCGCGACCAAGTGGTGCCGCCGACGCTCAATTTTGACAATCCTGATCCTGCCAGCGAAGGCGTGGACATCGTCCATGGCCAGGCCCGGCCGATGCCGATCGAATATGCGTTATCCAACGGGTTCGGCTTTGGCGGTGTGAATGCCAGCGTGCTGTTCAAGCGTTGGCAGGCCTAGTCTTTGGGTTGTTTGAGGTGCTCGCGGGTGACATCGAGGATGCGTTGAGCGAACTCGGTATCCGCGACACTGCGTGACAGCAGTAAGGCGCCAACCAGGGTCGACATGATGACGATGGCCCGGTCGGCGCCATTGTCACCTTCGAGGGTGTCTTCGATCTGATTCAGTCGTGCGTTGAGCACGGCGTCACTGGTTGGACTGGGTTGTCCACGCAATCCCAGTTCCGCAGAGATGGTCAGGAGGGGGCAACCTTCATGTGGCGATGTCTGATGCCATTCGGACAGGTAAGTGTCGATAAACACTTGCAGCGGATGTTCTTGGGCAAAAATTTCAGCGCATAACCCATCAACCTGGTCGCCTGCCTCTTGCAGTGCCTTTTCGACCAACTCGTCCTTCGATCTGAAGTGCGAGTAAAAACCGCCGTGGGTCAGCCCCAGCGCTTTCATCAACGGCTGAAGGCCGGTCGCACCGATTCCATCCTTGCGGAATCGCGCCGAGGCTTCCTTGATTATTCGTTGATGTGTCTGGGCTTTATGGTCCTGCGAGTAACGCATCTGGATCTCTCCGCAACAATACCCGCATATTAACCATGGAAAATTAAATGGTGACTGTACTTCTACTTCTAAAAAAACACGCAGAAGGGCAGATACGGATCTGAAAAACAAACCCCGCCAGTTAGGCGGGGTTTTTTCTTTAGCGGTCTTGGGCTTCTTTCGCGTCCGCCTCGGCATTGCGTGCGGCGACGCGTTTGCGTTCTTCGTCGGTCAGTTCGACCTTGTTGGCGGTGTCTCGCAACATCATCAACCCGCCCACGATCGAGCCGATTGCAACGACAAGAATCAACCAGGCATACCAAGGCATAACGGCTCTCCTTAAAGGCAGATCGGTGGGCGAGGATTTCGCCGTTAACCGCTGCATACAACTTTTGAGCGAAGTTAACTCGCAGTGGTTCCATTCTAGGCCCGTTATGCCCGGTGCACCCGATCAATCCCTCAATGACCCGTGAGCATCGCGTCGGCCGGTGCGTTGGCACGCAGTTGGCCAGTCAGCATGAAATAACCAAACCCCACCGCCATGAAACCGAGGAATATCAGCCCGATCAGTGTGTTGAACCACGCCATCGCCACCAGACACACCACCGCCAGTACCAGCGCAATCATCGGAATCAACGGATAGCACGGCGCACGGAAGGTGCGCTCAAGGTTAGGCTCGGATTTACGCAGTTTGAACAGGCTGAGCATGCTCATGATGTACATCACGATCGCGCCGAACACCGCCATGGTGATCATCGCGGCAGTGAGGGTCATGCCGCCGAGGTTGATCAGGCCGTCGCTATAAATAGCCGCGATGCCGATGATGCCGCCGGCGATGATCGCCCGGTGCGGCGTCTGGAAGCGCGACAGTTTTGCCAGCGATGCGGGCAGATAGCCGGCGCGGGCGAGGGCGAAGAACTGGCGCGAGTAGCCAAGAATGATCCCGTGAAAGCTCGCCACCAGACCGAACAGGCCGATCCATACCAGCATGTGCAGCCAGCCGGAATTATCGCCGACCACGGTTTTCATCGCTTGCGGCAGTGGGTCGTTGATGTTGGCCAAGGTGCGCCAGTCGCCGACGCCGCCGGCAAAAAACATCACTCCCATTGCCAGCAGCACCAGAGTCAGGATGCCGCTGATGTAAGCCTTGGGGATCGTGCGTTTCGGGTCCTTGGCTTCTTCGGCGGCCATGGCTGCGCCTTCGATGGCGAGGAAGAACCAGATGGCGAACGGAATCGCGGCGAACATCCCGGCAATCGCTGGCGCACCGAAAACGTCCGAACCGGCCCAGCCATTGAGCGCGAAGTTACTGAAGCTGAACGCTGGAGCGACGACGCCCATGAACACCAGCAGTTCGGCGACGGCGAGCACGCAGACGATCAACTCGAAGGTCGCCGCCAGTTTCACCCCAAGGATGTTCAATCCCATAAAGACGATGTACGCACCGACTGCCGCGTGTTTCGGATCAAGCGCCGGAAATTGCACATTCAGATAGGCACCGATGGCCAGCGCAATCGCGGGTGGAGCGAAGACGAACTCGATCAGCGTCGCCAGCCCGGCGATCAATCCGCCTTTTTCACCAAACGCTCGACGGCTGTAGGCAAACGGCCCGCCAGCGTGAGGAATTGCGGTGGTGAGTTCGGTGAAGCTGAAGATAAAGCAGGTGTACATGGTCGCGACCATGAACGAGGTCACCAGAAAACCTAGCGTCCCGGCCACGCCCCAGCCGTAACTCCAGCCAAAGTATTCCCCGGAAATCACCAGCCCCACGGCGATACCCCACAAGTGCAGCGTGCCCAGCGTGGGTTTGAGTTGTGTGTTCATGCGTTTGCTCCCTGAACGGTTGGAAAGCTCGGGGGAGGGCGTGTGCAGTGGGCGTGCCATTTTGTATTGGCGGGTCGTAAAGGGCTTGAATCTGTCGTATCGGGGATGTTCGTAGCTGAATGTGCAAGGTTTATGCGCCAGTAGGGTGCGATGTTGCCCGCTCTGCGGTCTTCGCGAGCAGGCTCGCTCCCACAGGGGGAATGCATTTCAATGTGGGAGCGAGCCTGCTCGCGAAAAGGCCAGCCCAGACCCCGCAAAACCTGGCTGTAACGAACGCATAAACCCACTCTTTACGCTTTCTTTATGCCCCGCGCGCACCCTCGCTCTCGTTCCTTTACAGCCTCCTTCCCGACAATCACTCCACACGCGGCAATACGCCGTAACACGGAGATATTCCATGAGCGTTCTGGACGGGGTGTCACTGCTATTGGCAGTGGGGCTGTTCATTTATCTGTTGGTTGCGCTGTTGCGCGCGGATCGGAACTAGGAGCGGCTATGCACAGTTATGACTATTGGCTGATCCTCGCGTTCTTTGCGTTGGTCTTGCTGCCGGCGCCGTTCCTCGGGCGCTTTTACTACAAGGTGATGGAAGGCCAGCGTACCTGGCTGACGCCGATTCTCGGTCCGGTCGAGCGCGGCTGTTTTCGCGTGGCCGGGGTCAATCCGCAGGATGAACAGAGCTGGCAGAAATACGCGCTGGCGCTGCTGGCCTTCAACCTTGCCGGTTTCCTGCTGCTGTTCACGATTCTGCTGTTTCAGGATCACTTGCCGCTGAACCCGCAGAACCTGCCGGGCCTGGAATGGACTCAGGCGTTCAACACCGCGGTCAGTTTCATGACCAACACCAACTGGCAGTCCTACAGTGGTGAAGCGACGCTCAGCTACCTGAGCCAGATGGTTGGCCTCACCGTGCAGAACTTCGTCAGCGCCGCCACCGGCCTCGCCGTGTTGGTCGCGCTGTGCCGTGGCATCGGCCGCAAGTCGAGCAAGACACTGGGCAATTTCTGGGTCGATATGACCCGCGCCACCCTCTACGGTTTGCTGCCGCTGTGCCTGCTGCTGGCGCTGTATCTGGTCTGGCAGGGCGTGCCGCAAACCTTCGCGCAGTATGTGAATGCGGTGACCCTGCAGGGCGTTGATCAAGTGATCCCGCTCGGCCCGGCTGCCAGTCAGATTGCGATCAAGCAACTGGGCACCAACGGTGGTGGCTTCTTCGGCGTCAACTCGGCGCATCCGTTCGAGAACCCGACCGCGTGGAGCAACCTGTTCGAAGTTGCCTCGATCATCCTGATCCCGGCGGCGCTGGTGTTCACTTTCGGCCATTACGTGAAGGACCTGCGTCAGAGCCGCGCGATCATCGCCTGCATGTTGGCGCTGTTCCTGATCGGCGGCGCGACTTCGCTGTGGGCTGAGTACCAGCCGAATCCGACCCTGAACAACGCTGCCGTCGAACAGACCGCACCGCTGGAAGGCAAGGAAGCGCGTTTCGGCACCACCGCTACTGTGCTGTGGTCGGTGACCACCACGGCGGCGTCGAACGGCTCGGTCAACGGCATGCACGACAGCCTCAATCCACTGAGCGGCATGGTTGCGCTGGTCAACATGATGGTCGGCGAAGTGATCTTCGGCGGCGTCGGTGCCGGGCTTTACGGCATGTTGCTCAACGTGTTGATCGCGGTGTTCCTCGCCGGTCTGATGATTGGTCGTACGCCGGAATACCTGGGTAAAAAACTCCAGGCGCGAGAAGTGCAATTGCTCGTGGTCACGCTGCTGGTGATGCCGGTCGGCGTGTTGGTACTCGGCGCGATCGCCGCCACCCTGCCAGGCCCTGCGGCGAGCATCAGCAACCCCGGCCCCCACGGTTTCAGCCAGTTGCTCTACGCCTACACCTCGGCCGGTGCGAACAACGGTTCGGCGTTTGGTGGTTTGAGCGCGAACACTCCGTTCCACAACCTGATGCTCGGCCTGGGCATGTTGATCGGTCGTTTCGGCTACATCCTTCCGGTTCTGGCCTTGGCCGGCAGCCTGGCAATGAAGAAAACCGCACCGATCGGCCAGAACAGCTTCCCGACCCACGGCCCGCTGTTCGTGACCCTGTTGACCGTGACCATTTTGCTGGTGGGCGGCCTGACCTTTTTGCCGGCTCTGGCGTTGGGTCCAATCGCTGAACACCTGAGCCTGGGCTTCTAAGGAGTCAATGATGAATATGCCCGCAATCAAACCCGCTGCCGCCAAAGCACCGGAACAAGCGAAAACCGCGATCTCGGCCCTGTGGCGTCCGGCGCTGGTGCAAGCCTTCGTCAAACTCGACCCTCGGCAACTGAAGCGTTCGCCAGTGATGCTGGTGGTCGAACTGACCGCGATTTTCACCACAGTGCTGTGCTTCATTCCCGATGCTGATGTGCCGACGTTCGTCGCCGCGCAAATTGCCCTGTGGCTATGGTTCACCGTGTTGTTTGCCAACTTCGCCGAAGCCTTGGCCGAAGGTCGCGGCAAGGCCCGCGCCGACAGCCTCAAGGCTGGCAGCGAAGGCTTAAGCGCTCGACGCAAACAGGCTGACGGCAGCTTCCAGGTTGTGCCGGCGACAAGTCTGCGCAAGGACGATGTGGTGCGCGTCGAAGCGGGGGAGATGATCCCCGGTGACGGCGAAGTCATCGAAGGCATTGCTGCGGTCAACGAAGCGGCGATTACCGGTGAATCGGCGCCGGTCATTCGCGAGTCCGGCGGCGACCGCTCGGCCGTCACCGGCAACACCCGACTGGTGTCTGACTGGCTGCTGGTGAAGATCACCGCCAACCCCGGTGAATCGACTCTCGACCGCATGATCGCTTTGGTCGAAGGCGCCAAACGCCAGAAGACCCCAAACGAAGTCGCGCTGGATATCCTGCTGATCGGTCTGACGCTGATCTTTCTGCTGGTGGTGGTGACCCTGCAACCCTTCGCCCATTTCGCTAACGGCAGCCTGCCGCTGGTGTTTTTGGTGGCGCTGTTGGTGACGCTGATTCCGACCACCATCGGCGGCCTGCTGTCGGCGATCGGTATCGCCGGGATGGATCGTCTGGTGCGCCTGAACGTGATTGCCAAGTCCGGTCGCGCGGTGGAAGCCGCGGGCGATGTGCATGTGTTGCTGCTCGACAAGACCGGCACCATCACCTTCGGCAACCGTCGGTGCAGCGCGGTGTATGCCGCGCCTGGCGTGACGGGCCGTGACTTGGCCGAAGGTGCGTTGCTTGCGTCGCTGGGTGACGAAACCGCCGAAGGCAAATCCATCGTCGAGTACCTGCGCGGCCTGCATCCGCAACCTGAGCCTTCGCCGCAAACCCTGACTGTTGTGCCGTTCAGCGCTGAAACCCGCTTGTCCGGTGTCGACTACCAGGGCCGCATCTATCGCAAAGGTGCGGTGGATTCGCTGCTGAGTTTCATCGGTCAACCACGCGCCGATCTGGCGCCGGCCCTGTCGCGGGAAATCGACAAAATCGCCCAGAGCGGCGGCACACCGTTGCTGGTCTGTGTGGACGGTAAATTGCTCGGCGCGATCCACCTCAAGGACGTAGTCAAACCGGGTATCCGCGAGCGTTTTGCCGAGCTGCGCAAACTGGGGATTCGCACGGTGATGGTCACCGGTGACAACCCGCTGACCGCTGCTGCGATTGCGGCTGAAGCGGGCGTCGATGACGTCCTCGCCGAAGCCACCCCGGAAAAGAAACTGGCGCGTATTCGCCTCGAGCAGAACGACGGTCGTCTGGTCGCGATGTGCGGTGACGGCGCCAACGACGCCCCGGCGCTGGCCCAGGCCGACGTCGGTATGGCGATGAACGATGGCACGCAAGCCGCACGCGAAGCGGCGAACATGGTCGACCTCGACAGCGATCCGACCAAGCTGCTGGACGTGGTGCAGATCGGCAAGGAATTGCTGGTGACCCGTGGTGCGCTGACGACCTTTTCCATCGCCAACGACATCGCCAAGTACTTCGCGATTCTGCCGGCGTTGTTCGCCTCGATCTACCCGCAACTGGGCGTGCTGAACATCATGCACCTGAGCAGTCCGCAGAGCGCGATTCTGTCGGCCATTGTGTTCAACGCGTTGATCATCGTAGTGCTGATTCCGCTGGCTCTGCGCGGTGTGCGCGTGCAAGCGGCGAGTGCGGCGGCGTTGTTGCGACGCAATCTGCTGATCTATGGCGTGGGCGGGATTCTGGTGCCGTTCGTGGGGATCAAGGCGATCGACATGCTGCTCACGGCGCTGCATCTGGTGTGAGGCTGAAGAGCTCCTCACCCTAACCCTCTCCCGGGGTGGGAGGGGACTGATTGAGGTGTTTTGGCGAGTTACGCCGACCTGAGATACCGAGCCGAACTCAGGTCTTGAAAAACACATGGATCGGCTCCCTTTCCCCTCGCCCCCTTGGGGGAGAGGGCTGGGGTGAGGGGGAAGAAATTTCCCTGACACGCCACCAAAAGTTTGCCCAACGAATTCGAGGATTATGAAATGTCCACAATGATACGTCCGGCCCTGAGCCTGCTGGTGCTGATGACCCTGGTCACCGGCGTTGCCTATCCGCTGGTCGTCACGGGCGTCGCGCAGGTCGCGTTTCCCGAGCAGGCCAACGGTAGCCTGGTGCACGACGCCGCCGGCAAAGTCCGCGGTTCATCGCAGATCGCCCAGGATTTTGTCGGCGATGCATGGTTCCATCCGCGCCCATCGGCCGGCGCCTTTGCCACTGTTTCCAGTAGCGCAAGCAACTTGGCGCCAAGCAATCCGGCACTGGCCACCCGCGTGATCGATGACGCCAACAAGTTGCAGGTTCCAGGTCAAGGCCCGGTGCCGCTGGCGCTGCTGACTACTTCCGGCAGCGGCCTCGATCCGCACTTGCCTCCGGCGGCAATTGCCTATCAACTGGCGCGTGTCGCGCAAGCGCGTAACCTGCCGGTGTCGACCGTGCAGCAACTGCTTGATGCGCACATCGAGCGGCCGCTGGTGGGACCGCCGGTGGTGAATGTGCTTGAGTTGAACATGGCACTGGAAAAACTCTGAATCGGCGGCGCGGCCATTCGCGAGCAGGCTCGCTCCCACAGGGGCCTGCATACTCCTCGTGGGAGCGAGCCTGCTCGCGAAGAGGGCCACTAGAACACTGCATAACCATCAGCAAGAGAGAACTTCAAGCATGAGCGACTCCGGCCGCGCCGACGCACTGTTAGCAGACCTGCCCCGCGACGGCCGAGGCCGGCTCAAGGTTTTCCTTGGCGCCGCGCCCGGTGTCGGCAAGACCTACGCCATGCTCCAGGCCGCCCACACCCAACTGCGCCAAGGTGTGAAAGTCATCGCCGGCGTCGTTGAAACCCACGGCCGTGCCGAAACCGAAGCGTTGCTCGGCGGCTTGCCGCAGCAGCCTCTGGTGCGCTCGGAATACCGTGGCGTGATGCTCGAAGAAATGGACCTCGACGGCCTCCTCGCCGCCAAACCGAAGCTGGTCCTGGTCGATGAACTGGCCCACAGCAACGCCCCCGGCAGTCGCCATGCGAAACGCTGGCAAGACATTCAGGAACTGCTCTCGGCCGGCATCGATGTTTACACCACGGTCAACGTCCAGCACCTCGAAAGCCTCAACGATCAGGTGCGCGGCATCACCGGCGTGCAGGTGCGCGAAACCCTGCCGGACTGGGTGCTGCAAGAAGCCTTTGAGTTGTTGCTGATCGACCTGCCGCCGCGCGAATTGCTCGAGCGACTGCGCGAAGGCAAGGTCTATGTGCCTGAGCAGGCGCGGGCGGCAATCGATGCATTTTTCACCCAGACCAACCTCACCGCATTGCGCGAACTGGCGATGCAAACGGCAGCGGCACAAGTCGATAACGACCTCGCCCAAGGCTATCGCCAAATGGGTCAGGCCGCGCCGGCGGTGCGCGGACGTTTGCTGGTCGGCATTGATGGCGATGCCCAGGCCGAGCGTCTTGTGCGTCACGCCAGCCGCGTTGCACAGCGTCGGCATTTGCCGTGGAGTCTGGTGCACGTTGACAACGGCAGCGTGCGCGACGAGCAATCACGTTTGCGTTTGCAAAGTGCTCAGCAACTCGCCGAACGTCTCGGTGGCGAAGTGGTGTTGCTGCGCGCCGGCGAGGTGGCGAAAACCCTGATCCAGCATGCTTCCGAACGCCGCGCGAGTCTGGTGCTGGTGGGCCAGTCCCGGCCACGATTGCGCCGTCGTCTGTTCGGTGGAGGGCTGGCCGCGCGGTTGTTGCGTCAGGCTCATGGGCTGGAAATCAACGTCCTCGACAGCGATCAACAACAGGATCAACCGCGTACTCGAAATCCACTGACACTGGTTTGGTTTGACTACATGCTGGCGCTGGTCGCCACGGTGTTGGCCACTGCACTGGCGTGGGCAGTGTCGAGTGTGTTGCCGCTGCCGAACATCTCGCTGGTGTTCCTGGCGGCCGTGTTGCTGGTGGCGGTGCGCAGCAGTCTCGGCCCGGCGCTGGCCTGTGCGGCGTTGTCGTTTCTGACCTACGACTTTTTGTTCATACCGCCAAATTTTTCGTTCAGCATCCAGCGCGAAGAAGACGTGCTGACCTTGCTGTTCTTTCTGTTGATGGCGGCGCTCACAGGCAATCTGGCTGCGCGTCAGCGTCGGCAATTGCAGGCGTTGCGCGACACCCAGGAAGAAACCTCCGAGCTGCTCGACCTGTCGCGCAAACTCACCGCCGCCACCGACCGCCAGGCCGTGGTCAATGCCGCCGCGCAGCACCTCAATGGCTGGAGCGATCTGCAAATCTGCTTGCTCAATCGTGACGGGCAAGCTGGCTGGAAAGTTGAAACCGGTGGGCCGCTGCAATTCACCGAGTCCGAACGCGCTGCCGCCGATTGGGCCTGGCAGCATGATCAACCGGCCGGGGTGGGCACCGGCACGCTGCCGTTCGGTCGCTGGTGGTGGTGGCCGCTGTCGGTCGAGGACGGTCCGCTGGCGCTGCTCGGGGTGTGCGCCAAAGAGGGCCAGACCTTGAGCGGCCAGCGTCGCCGCTTGCTCACCGCGCTCAGTCAGCCGCTGGCACAGGCGTTGGCTCGCGCGCAGTTGGCGGATGATCTGGAAGCGGCGCGCTTGCACGGCGAAACCGAGCAATTGCGCAGTGCGCTGCTGGCCTCGGTTTCCCATGATTTGCGCACGCCGTTGACGTCCATGCGTGGCAGCATCGACAGCCTGTTGGCCCTCGGCGAAGCGATCCCGCTGGAGGATCGACGCGAGCTGCTCGAAGGCACCCGTGATGAAGCCGAGCGCCTCGACCGCTACATCCAGAACCTGCTCGACATGACACGCCTGGGCCATGGCGCGCTGAAACTCGCGCGCGACTGGGTGTCGCCGGCCGATATCGTCGGCAGTTCGCTCAATCGTCTGCGCGCAGTGCTCGCGCCGTTGCAGGTCAGCACCGAGGTGCCAGCCGAGTTGCCGTTGCTGTACGTGCACGCGGCGTTGATCGAGCAGGCGCTGGTCAATGTGCTGGAAAACGCCGCGCGTTTCTCGCCACCCAACGGCCGATTGCAATTGAATGCTGGCGCGAACGACACCGAAATTTACTTCTCGGTCAGCGACGAAGGACCGGGGATTCCCGAAGACGAGCGGGCGAAGATTTTCGATATGTTCTATACCGCCGCACGCGGTGATCGCGGCGGCCAGGGCACCGGCCTCGGCCTGGCGATTTGTCAGGGCATGGTCGGTGCGCATGGCGGACGAATCAGCGTTGCCGATGGCATTGACGGGCGCGGCACCTGCATCACCTTGCACCTGCCATTGCAGGCGCAACCGGGGATGGACGATGAAGCCTGAATCCGACTGCGCTACTCTCTTGCCAATCTTTTGTGTTGATGTGAATTCATGAGCCAGACCGCGACCATTTTGGTCATCGACGACGAACCGCAGATCCGCAAGTTCCTGCGCATCAGCCTCGTTTCACAAGGCTACAAAGTGCTCGAGGCCGGCACCGGCGCCGAGGGCCTGGCGCAAGCCGCGCTGAATAAACCGGACCTGCTGGTGCTCGACCTCGGCCTGCCGGACATGGACGGCCAGCAAGTGCTGCGCGAATTTCGCGAGTGGGCCACGGCGCCGGTGCTGGTGCTGTCGGTGCGCGCCAGCGAAGGGCAGAAGGTCGAGGCATTGGACGGCGGCGCCAACGACTACGTGACCAAACCGTTCGGCATTCAGGAGTTTCTGGCGCGGGTGCGCGCGTTGTTGCGTCAGGCGCCATTGGGAGAAGCGCAGCAGGCCGCGCTGAATTTCGGCCCGCTGACGGTGGACCTGGCCTATCGACGGGTGTTGCTTGATGGCGTCGAAGTGGCCCTGACCCGCAAGGAATATGCGGTGCTGGCGCAACTGGCGCGGCATCCGGGGCGGGTGATCACCCAGCAACAATTGCTCAAGGATATCTGGGGGCCGACGCACACCGAGGACAGTCATTACCTGCGGATCGTGGTTGGGCATTTGCGCCAGAAACTGGCGGATGATCCGACGCGGCCACGGTTTATCGTGACAGAGGCGGGGGTCGGGTATCGGCTGATTAGCGACAACACCCTTTGAATTTTATGTTGTCCTTTCTGGCCTAATCGCTGGCAAGCCAGCTCCCACAGGTTTCTCGGGTGTGTTTGAGCTTGTCTTTCACACTAAACACTTTGGGAGCTGGCTTGCCAGCGATGAGGGCCTGGCATTCAGCAGAGAGTTTTAGGACTCTCCCACAGGTATCTCGGGTGTGTTTGCGCTTGTCTTTCACACTAAACACTGTGGGAGCTGGCTTGCCAGCGATGAGGGCCTGGCATTCAGCAGAGAATTTCAGGGTTCTCCCACAGGTATCTCGGGGTGTGTTTGAGCTTGTCTTTCACACTAAACACTGTGGGAGCTGGCTTGCCAGCGATGAGGGCCTGACATTCAGCAGAGAACTTCAGGACTCTCCCACAGGTATCTCGGGTGTGTTTGAGCTTGTCTTTCACACTAAACACTGTGGGAGCTGGCTTGCCAGCGATGAGGGCCTGGCATTCAGCAGAGAATTTCAGGGTTCTCTGTTTTGCTCCTCTTCATACCGATCCAGGGTATCCCGCGCAATTTCTCTTCCCAGCGCGATCAACTCCGGCGCCTTGTAAAACTCGAAAAACCGGCACACCCGCTTCGGCACGTTGATCAGGATGTCCGGCGGATACCCTGCAATCTTGTACTGCGCCAACGAGGTCTGCATCACCTCGAAACTCTGGTTGATCAAGTCCAGCAATGACGCCGGCCCCACGTTATCGATGATGAATGAACCGGTTGCGGATTTCGGTGCGCCTTCACGCTCCGGGGCGGCTGCCGGTTGCTGGTTTTCCGGTTCGGCGCCTTCAATCCAGGGATTGATTTCAGCGGCCTGCGCGCGCAGCGCTTCCTGCTCAAGTTTCAACATCTTCTCGGCCTGGGTGCGACGGAACGGCATCTTCGAACCGAGCGAATTGATCAGGCTGTCGAACCGCGAGCGGAAGGCGGGCGGGCGCTGGATCACCGGTAATTTGTAATGCCGCTGGTTGGTCGAGTTGAGATTGACCGCGATGATCAGATCGCAATGACTCGACACCACCGGTACGATCGGCAGCGGGTTGAGAATTCCGCCGTCAACCAGCATCCGGTTGCCTTGCATCACCGGGGTGAACAGGCTGGGAATCGCCGCCGAAGCGCGCATGGCCTGATGCAGACAGCCTTCCTGAAACCAGATTTCCTGCTGGTTGGTGAGGTCGGCCGCGACCGCGGTATAAGGGATACGCAGGTCTTCAATGTTGATATCGCCGACGATCTTGCGGATCTGACCGAAGACCTTTTCTCCGCGAATCGCGCCGAGGCGGAAACTCACGTCCACCAGGCGCAGCACGTCGAGGTAATCCAGGCTTTCGATCCAGTTCTTGTATTCATCGAGCTTGCCGGCGGCGTAGATCCCGCCAACCACCGCGCCCATCGAACAACCGGCAATACAGGCGATGTCATAACCGCGTCGTTCGATCTCTTCAATGACTCCGATATGGGCGTAACCCCGGGCGCCACCGGAGCCCAGCACCAGTGCGACACGCTTTTTCATCAAACTTCCTCCCGACAAGGTTGCACAATGCACCCATCGGGCAGGGGGCTCAATCGCCGAGGTCGTTCAGCGCGCCGATGACGTCGTTTTTTCGATACTGTTTGACCACTCGGCGCTATCCTCTGGCCATCGCCTATTCATGGGGCGGCAAGGCACTTTTTCGCAGCCTTATCGTCTTACCTGCACGACTGTTGACCTATCTTTGAGGTGTGAGTGATGAAAGCCTGGATCTGTGTACCGTTGTTGGCCCTGGCATTGGCCGGTTGCGCCGGTAAAACCGCTTACCGCGACAGCTGCGGCAGCCAGCTCGACACCGCGTGGCATGAGTTGGACCTGGCCAAGGCCGAAGGCTTTGCCGGCACCGTGAGTTATTCCAAAGCGCTGTCATTGCTGACGGCCGCCAAGACCCAGCAACAATTTGAAGGCTTCGAAGGCTGTGCGAACAAGGCCGAGAAGGCGCGTTTCTATATTCGCGAATCCCGCGCCGGCCGCTAAGCTGCTGACTTGGCACAAGTCGGCTGAGGCTGCGACATTGCAGACTCGGTCGACAGGCTTTTTGAATCAGGGAGCAAGTGATGTCTGCGTTGGTTGACGGCTTGGTGGCTCATGTCCTGAGCCTGGAAGTACGATTGCTGGCCTGTCAGGCGCGCCTCACCGCGCGTACCGACCCTGAGGCGCTGCACGATCTGCGCACCACGGTGCGACGCTTGCGCAGCCTGTTGCGGCCGTTGCGCGGCTTGCCCGGTGTCGAGCAACTGGAAGACGCAGCGTCGGCGGTCGGCCAGTTGACCACGCCGTGGCGTGATCGCGAGGTGCTGGCGGCGTATCTGCTCGAACACGATCAACCCGAAGCCGCCCAGCGACGCATGGCGCAGATGGCCGAAGCCTACCCGGCGCTGGCGGCGAGCCAGGAAGTGGCCTCGCTGCTGATGATCCTCGACGCTTTCCCGCGCTTCTTGCGTGCCTCGCAGCGTCAGGGCCTGCTCAAGCGTCTGGGCAAGCGCATCGAAAAACGCCTCGGCAAACAATGGGAAAAACTCGACGAAGCGCTGCACGATCCGGCCCATGACCGGCATCGTCTGCGCCTGCTGATCAAGCGTGTGCGTTATGGCATCGAAGCTTATCCCGAACTGGATCGCTTGCCCGAGTCAGCGCTGGAACGGCTGAAATCCGCGCAAGGGGCCTTGGGTGATTGGCACGATTGCTGGCAGTGGCTGGCGCGGGCCGAGCTGGAACCGGACCTGCAGCCATGTGTCGCGACCTGGCAGGCGACCATGATCAAGGCTGAAGCCAAGGCCGATCGGGTGCTCGAAAAACTCAGCTCTTCCTGTTTCAAATAATCCCGCAATCTCCCTGTAGGAGCTGCCGAAGGCTCGGGCCGCGATCGGACGATCTTTTGATTTTTAGTTTTTAAAAACCAGATCAAAAGACCGCAGCCTTCGGCAGCTCCTACAGGGGTTTTTTATTGGGTTTGAAATTGGCGTAAGGCCTATCTGTCTGCCCATTTGACCGGAATAGACGCTGCGGCGCTCTGCGTGGCTGGTTAAGATCCCCGCATTCATTTTTCGTTTTTTGAGGTTGCCATGCGCTTTAGCGATCTGCTTGATGCGGTCCGTCGTGGTCCGGAACTGACCATTCCCGCCGAATGGGGTCAGGGCCGCGCGAGTTTCGGTGGCCTGGTGGCTGCGCTGCAATTCGAGGCCATGCGCGCCAGGGTGCCGGCGGATCGCCCGGTGCGTTCGCTCGCGATCACCTTTGTCGGCCCGGTCGAGCCCGAAGTGCCGGTGCAATTCGAAGTCGATGTTCTGCGAGAAGGCAAAGCCGTCAGCCAAGTGCTGGGCCGGGCGATGCAGAACGGTCAGGTGGTGACGATCGTCCAGGGTAGCTTTGGTGCCTCACGACCATCAGAGGTAGCGGTGGAAGCTTATCCCGCGCCGCAAATGAAGCACTGGGACGAATGCCAGGAGTTGCCGTACATCAAAGGCGTGACCCCGGAGTTCATGCGACACTTGGCGATGCGCTGGACCAACGGCGGCATGCCGTTCACCGGCACCCCATCGCGGCTGATGGGTGGTTGGGTACGACTGCGTGGGGATGTGAAAGAAGAGCCGGTCAGTGAAGCGCATCTGCTGGCGCTGGTGGATGCGTGGCCACCCGCGCTGTTGCCGTATCTGAAAAAGCCTGCACCGGGCAGCACGTTGACCTGGACCATCGAATTCGTTCAGCCGCTACGCGACTTGAGTACGCTGGACTGGTGCCAATATCTGGCAGACATCGAGTACGCCGCCGACGGTTACGGTCATGTCGCCGCCAAGCTGTGGAGCGCGCAAGGGGAACTGATCGCCATGAGTCGTCAGACTGTCACGATCTTTGCCTGACTCGATGCCGACGCTGGCGCTCACGCTTCCAGGTGGTGACCGTGGCGCTGTAAACCCAGCGCCGCGACGATGCCAATCACACCGATGGCCACGCTGACCAGGCTCAGGCTGAACACACCGGAAACGATCAACAGAAACGCCACGATGAACAACGGTACTGCGATCAAGTGCAGCACCTGATGGGTCGGATGCTGGTGATTGCCCGGGTGCGCGCGCCATTGCCACGCGGGAAGGTTGGGGTGACGTTTGCCCATGTCTGATACTCCTCGATCCGTGTTGAACACATGGGTGAAGAATAGGCCGGGGCGTGAAGGGCGGCGAATCAAGCTTGGCTATGAACGCGATAGGCTTCATCGCAGGAATTGATATTGACCGGGCTGACGCCATCGCGTGCAAGCCTGCTCCCACAGGATTGAGCGGTGTTCACATAATTTGCGTCCGCTAAAGATCCCTGTGGGAGCGGGCTTGCCCGCGATGGGCCCTCAGAGTTTCAACTGTCCAATGGCTTTGCTCAGTTCCCCCGCCAACGTCGCCAACTCATTACTGGTCGTCGCCGAATCCACTGTCTGCTGCACGGTGTTCTCGGTCACATCGCGAATGCTCACCACCGCCCGATTCATCTCCTCGGCGACCTGGCTTTGCTGCTCTGCCGCCACGGCGATCTGCGTGTTGCTCTCACGCATCTGCGCGACTGCTCCGGTGATCTCTGCCAGTGCCTCGCCCGCTTCCTGCGCCTGCTGCACACAGTCGTCAGCCTTGTACGAACTCTCCTGCATGAAATCTACCGCATCACGCGTGCCGGCTTGCAACGCCGACACCATGCTGGTGATCTCGTCGGTGGAGGTCTGCACGCGTTTGGCCAGGTTGCGCACTTCATCGGCGACCACCGCAAACCCACGGCCCATCTCACCGGCGCGGGCCGCCTCGATGGCGGCGTTGAGCGCGAGCAGATTGGTTTGTTCGGCGATGCTGTGAATCACGCCGACCACGCCGTTGATCTTCTGGCTGTCCTCGGCCAGCCGTTGAATCATCTGCGCGGTCTGTTGCACGCCGCTGGACAGGCCGGTAATCGAATGCTGAACCCGTGCCACCACTTGCTGGCCGCTGCCGGCGAGGGCATCGGCGGTTTGTGACAGATCGCGGGTGGCGCCGGCGTGCTGGGCGATGTGGTAAACGGTGGCGGTCATTTCGTTGATCGCCGTGGCCGCCTGATCGGTTTCACTCTGTTGGCCGAGCATGCCGTGACGCACTTCGTTCATGCTCGACGCCAGGCGCGCAGCCCCGACATCCAGTTGCCGTGCGGTATTGGCGACAGTGGTGACGACGCGCTGATAACCGGCCTGCATTGCATTGAACGCATTGGCCATCTGCCCGACTTCATCCTTGCCGGCCAGCGGCACGCGGGCGCAGAGGTCGCCGCTTTTTTCAACGTGCAGCATCACGTCTTTCAACGTGTTCAGTTGGCTGAGCAGGAAGCGGATCAGCAGTTGCGAAGCGCCAAGCATGGCAAGCATCAGGATGAACACCGCCACCGCGTAATTGGCGAAGCGCTCCCCGAACACTTGAGTCAGGCTGGGGCCATAAGCGACGACCGCGACTTGCTGACCGTCGGCGCGGCTGAAAACTTCGGCGCCGATCAGCAGGTTGTCGCCGAACAATGGCAGGTGATTGATCTCGTGCCAGCCATTGCTTTCGGTGATCTCCAGCAGCGGCTGATCGTTGAGGCGCGGTACTTCGCCGCGTTTAAACGTCAGCACTTGCTCGGCCTTGGGCAGCGGTTGCCCGGCAGGCCAGGCCTTGAGCAACTGCGCCTGAGTTTGCGCCGACGATTGGGCCGCGTGACTGCGCGCCTGCTGTTCGAGTTGAACGGCATATAGCACCAGCAGCAGGGTGGTGACGAAGGCGACCGCGTTGACCGCCCAGAATTTGTATTTCAGCGAGATGTTGCTAAGCCAGGCACCCATGGAGGTCTTCTCTGATAGCGGAAACAGTTTTGGCAAGGTGCCAGCATTGTGCTGCTATGCAGGGGAGCCTATTTGATGTGGGTCAACAGATCCGGTGGTGAAAGAAAAAGATCGCAGCCTCCGGCAGCTCCTACAAGGGAATGCCGTCCATGTAGGAGCAGCCGAAGGCTGCGATCTTTTGATGTTCAGGCCAATTCAGGGAGACCAAAAAATACCCGGCTGCAAGCGGTCGTGTGCGCCGCCAGATCTTCCTCGGTCTCGCCCCGATGCAACGCCACCTCACGCAACACCTCAGTCAGATACGCCGGCTCATTGCGTCCGTTCTTCGGTTTCGGTCGCAGGGTGCGTGGCAGCAAATACGGCGCGTCACTCTCGAGCATCAGCCGCCCGCGCTTGATCTCCTTGACCAGCGGATGCAGATGCGTGCCTCGGCGCTCGTCACAGATCCAGCCGGTAATGCCGATGTGCAGATCCAGGTCGAGATAGCTGAATAACGCCTTTTGTTCGCCGGTGAAGCAATGCACCACGGCGGCGGGCAGTTGATCGCGGAAATCCTTGAGAATCTCCAGCAGGCGCTGACTGGCATCGCGCTCGTGCAAGAACACCGGCAATTGCAGTTCAACGGCCAGTGCCAGATGCTCTTCGAGGACTTTTTCCTGCTGCGGGCGCGGCGAGAAATCGCGGTTGAAATCCAGCCCGCATTCACCCACCGCGAGCACATTGGATTCCTTCAGCAAACTGCGCAGGCGTCGGGCGCTGTCAGCGTTCCAGTCACTGGCCGAATGCGGGTGAATCCCGGCGGTGGCGAACAGTCGTTGACCGCTTTCATCCAGCTGCTGGCAGAGTTCCAGCGCCTGCTCGCTCCCCTCGACGCTAGTGCCGGTCAGCACCAGTTGGCAGACCCCGGCGGCATAGGCGCGGTCGAGTACGGCCTGGTGTTTGTCGGCGAAACTTGGGCTGGTCAGGTTGACGCCGATATCGATGAGTTGCATGGTTGCTACCTCGGGCCGAAGGCCGGAAAGCATACCAGAGCTGTAGATTCATAAGAAAAACCAAGAACTACAAAGAGTTATCGCTGTTTTTTGATGCCGCGAAACAGCTTGGCTTGGCAGTAATGCCATCACTGTGCCAGTCTCTCGCACGTTGCCAGCGCTCCAGGCGCTCTGTTTTCGTCGGTGATTTCAACCGTTGCGCGGTGATTTTGCCCCGTATCCTTTCCGGAGAGTGGATGATTCGTCCCTCGGTTTTGCTGCTGTTGTGTGCATCGTTGCTACTGCCAATGACGGCGGTTGCGCGTCTGCCCGGGCCGCTACAAGCCGTGCCCGCCGCCAAAGTCCGCGATCTTTCGGAGATTCGCAGCAGCCGCGTGTTGCGGGTGCTGGTCAACCAGAGCCGTAACAGTTCCGGTGAAGTCCAGGGCCAGGCCATCGGCGTCGAATACCATCGCCTGCGTGCCTTCGAGCAATACCTCAATGGCCACTCCCGGGATGGCCAGGAAATTACCCTCAAGATCATTCCCAAAGCCAAGGATCAACTGCTCGGCGCGTTGCAGCGTGGGGAAGGTGACCTGGTGGCGCCCGGGGAATTGCTCGAACTGCAACCGGGTTATGCGGTGGCCAGCAGTGAACCGATCGCCAGCAACGTGCCGTTGGTGCTGGTGGGCATCAAAGGCCAGCGGCGCTACACCAAGGTCGAGCAACTCGCCGGTAAAACCCTCGCGTTGCCAACCGGCAGCGCAGCAGGGGAGGCGATCAGTCAGCTCAATCAAAAACTGGCGTTGCACAAACTCGCGCCGATCAAGATCGAATGGGTCGATCCGACGCTGGCCGTCGAGGATGTACTGGAGATGGTTCAGGGCGGCATTTTTCAACTGACCGTCGTTGAACTGCCGATTGCCGAGCGCTGGGGCAAGATCCTGCCCAAGCTGCGTGTTGATCGACAACTGGTGATCAGTGAGCCGGGTGAGGAAAACTGGTTCGTGCGCCGTGATGCGTCGATGTTGCGGGCCAGCGTCGACCGCTTCCTCAGCGGTTACAAGAAACCGGCGAACGAAGACGCGGCGTTTCTGCGTATTTATCGCAGGCTCTATCAGGTTCACTATCCATTGGCCAAGGCCGACCGTCAGCGTCTGGAAAAACTGCGCCCGACCCTGCAAAAACACGCTGCTGCACAAAATATGGATTGGTTGAATCTGGCGGCGCTGGCGTTCAAGGAATCGGCACTGCAACCCAACGCCCGCAGCGGCAGTGGCCCGACCGGGCTGATGCAGATCACGCCATCCGCCGCCCAGCGCGTCGGCGTGAACAATATCCAGAATCTCGATGCAAACGTGCAGGCCGGGGCCAAGTACCTGGCGCTGATCCGCCGCAAGTTCTTCAACAGCCCCAAACTTAACGAGCGCGAACGCATGGCGTTCACGCTGGCGGCCTACAACATCGGCCCCGAGCGAGTGCAAGGCATGCGCGCCGAAGCCCGGCGCCGTGGACTCAATCCCAACCAGTGGTTCTTTCAGGTCGAGCGTATTGCCATGGAGCAGGTGGGAATGGGGGCCGTCAGCTATGTTAATAGCGTGAACAAGTATTACTTGGCGTTCGATCGGGAGCGCGAGTCGTTGGAGCCCGGTGGACAGAAAGTTGTCTCACGGAAATGATCAAATAAATCGATTGTTATGGCGAAATATTTGCGCTTTAAACATGAAAATAACTGATTAATATAGCGGCCAACCCACACACACTTTCGCAAAACAAGGAACGCAGCATGAGCTCTCTGATCAACAAGGTACTGTTCACCCGCGCTGGCTACGGCCTGACCATCCTGCGCATCGTAGTCGGCGTGATCTTCGCCGCTCATGGCGCACAAAAACTCTTCGGAATGTTCGGTGGGTATGGACTTGCCGGCACTGCACAGTACATGGAGAGCCTGGGTCTGACGCCGGGTTACGCCATGGCCGTCCTGTCGGGTGGTACCGAGTTTTTTGCTGGCCTGGCGCTGATCATCGGCCTGCTGGTCCGTCCGGCAGCCTTGGGTTTGACCGTCCTGTCGCTGGTGGCGATCTTTACCGTGCACATCAGCAACGGTCTGTTCATGGCCAACAACGGTTACGAGTTCGCCTTGGCTTTGCTCGGTGGCAGCCTCGCGGTACTGATCGAGGGCGCCGGCAAGCTATCGGTGGACCGCGCCATCGCCGGTTGACCGCTCTGGCTCAAGCAAAAGGCCCGCATTGTGCGGGCCTTTTTTTGTTGTGGCTGATTCTTGACACTGATCGGTCACGTTCTCTAGGATGTTGCCCATGCGCCGATTTAAACAGCTACTTGCGGGGCGCCAGGTGACTCGATCAGTCACCGTCAGAAGCCGGAACAGGGCTTCGAAATACCGCTAAAGCGCTGGTTCGGTGTTGCCTCTCACCTGCCATGCAGACTTTTGAGGCAGAGACACGACTAATGAATGCATTACGCCCTCCAGCACGTCCCGCGCCGATCACGGCACATATCACCCAGCGCAATCCAAAAATCCTCCTTGGCGGTAAACATCAGCCGACGCTGTTGCGTTATCTCGACGGCTGGCCACGGCGCAGCGGCGGTCCTGCCGCGTTCCTGATCCAGTTCGTTGAGGACGGCGAGTCGCTGACGCGTTTTGCCAGTGACAGTTTCGATCTGGCGGTGATTCAGTCACCGAGTCAGGAAGAGGCCTCTGAAATGATCAAGCAACTGGTGCGTGTCGCGCGGCAGGGGCTGATTACCCGTCGCTGATTACGGGTAATCGATCGCCACGATGTAAACGCATTGTTCGCCGGTCGGGGTTTGCACGCGCACTTCGGCATCCAGCGCCTTGCCAATCAAGGCGCGGGCCAACGGCGAATCAATGCTGATCAGGCCCAGCTTCAGATCCAGTTCATCAGGGCCAACGATGCGGTAGCGCGATTGCTTGCCGTCTTCGTCCTCGATGGTGACCCAGGCGCCGAAGTAGACCTTGTTCGGATCGCTGGGTTTTTCGCTGACAACCTTGAGTGCTTCCAGACGTTTGGTGAGGAAGCGCACACGACTGTCGATTTCGCGCAGCATCTTCTTGCCGTAGGTGTATTCAGCATTTTCCGAGCGATCCCCCTGAGCCGCCGCCTCACTGACCGATTGCGTCACTTGCGGGCGGCGCACGTGCCACAACTCATGGAATTCGGCACGCATCCGCGCTTCACCTTCAGGGGTGATCAGCGCGGTGCCGGCGGTGCGGGGAGGGCGATAACGGCTCATGGCAACTTCTTGTGGTGACGAGCGCTTGAGTCTATCAACCCTCGCGCAACACTGTCAGCGGACTTGCGTTGAGTGCCCGGCGCGTGCCGAACACGCCAGCGCCGCCAATCAGCACTGCGCCAATCAGCGGTAGCACCAGCAGCCACGGATGCGGATGCCACGGAAGATCGAATGCGTAGCGATACAGCACCAGACTCACCACTTCCGAGCCAATCGCCGCAAGCAAACCGCTGACCGCGCCGAGCAGGCCGAACTCGATGCGCCGGGCCTTGATCAGCAATTGCCGCTCCGCACCCAATGCACGCAGGAGCGCGCCTTGGCGAATGCGTTCATCCAGCGTCGCTTGCAACCCGGAAAACAGCACGGCCATACCCGCTGCCAGGACAAACAACAGCACGTATTCCACCGCCAGAGTGACCTGGGCGAGGATGCTGCGTAGCTGTTCAAGCAAGGCTTCGACCTGAAGAATGGTCACTGCCGGGAAGGCGCGCGAGAGTTCGACGATCTGCTGGTCGTGACCCGCGGCCAGATAGAAACTGGTCAGGTAGGTCGCTGGCAGATCCTTCAATGTGCCGGGCTGGAAAATCATGAAGAAGTTCGGCTGGAAGTTGTCCCAATTGATATCGCGCAGGCTGGTGACTTTCGCTTCGCGATTGACCCCGCCAACACTGAACACCATGTGGTCGCCCAGCTTGAGCTTGAGGCTCTCGGCAACTTTGCCTTCCACTGACACTCCCGGTACATCACCGGTTGGCTGGTCGGTCCACCACGATCCGGCTGTCAGTTTGTTGCCGGCGGGCATATCCGCGGCCCAGGTCAGGCTGAGGTCACGTTGCACCGCGCGGTCGCCGGCAGAATCCTTGCTGACGATTTGCCGCACCGGCTCACCGTTGATGCTGATCAGCCGCCCCGGCACGACCGGGTACAGCGGCGCCGCTTGCGCAGACACCTTGATCAGGTGATCGGTGAAAGCCTGTTTGTCCGCCGGCAGAATATTCAGGGCAAAGTAGTTCGGCGCGTTTTTTGGCAGCTGGTTTTGCCAGGTGTCGAGCAGTTCGCCACGCAACAGCGCGATCAGCGCCATGGACAACAGGATCAGTCCGAAGGCCAACGATTGACCCGCTGCGGCCAGTGGGTGGCGCAACAGTTGGCCGAGGCCAAGACGCCACGGCAACGATGCACGGGCGAGCATCCGCCGCAGGCTTTGCAGCAACAACAGCAACAGGCCACCCAGCACCAGCGCAGCGACGACGCCACCGCCGAGCAGTGCGAACGTCAGCAGCAGATCAAGGCTCAGGCGCCACATGATCAGACCTAGAGCGCCCAAAGCGGCGCCGTAAACCATCCAGGTACTCGATGGGATCGGCAGCATGTCGCGGCGTAGCACGCGCAATGGCGGTACACGACCCAGCGCGGCGAGCGGCGGCAGGGCGAAACCTGCCAGCGCCACCAACCCGGTGCCGATCCCTGCGATGGCCGGAAACAGGCCGCCCGGTGGCACATCACTCGGCAACAGATCATGCAGCAGCGCAAACAAACCCAACTGTGCCAACCAGCCAAGCAAAGCGCCGCTGAGGCTGGCGAGCAGACCAAGTACCGTCAGTTGCAGGCTGAACAACACCATGGTTTCGCGGCGTGACAAACCGAGGCAACGCAGCAACGCACTGGCATCGAAACGACGGCTGGCGAAGCGATTTGCCGACAGAGCGACGGCCACCCCGGCCAGCAACACCGCGACCAGGCTGGCCATGTTCAGATAGCGTTCGGCTTTGCCCAACGCGCCACCAATCTGTCGGTTGCCGTCGCGGGCATCCTGAATCCGCTGGTTCGCCGCGAGCCCCGGTTTGATCAACTGTCGATAGGCTTCCAGCGCTTGCGGCTCGCCGCGCCACAGTTCGCGGTAGCTCACCCGACTGCCGGGCTGCACCACTGCGGTGGCGGCAAGATCGTCGAGATTGATCAGCACCCGCGGCGTCAGGCTGTAGAAGTTGCCGGCGCGATCCGGCTCGTAGGTCAGCACCCGGGTCAGCTTCAATGTCTTCGAGCCGACATCGATGCTGTCGCCGATCTTCAGATCCAGCGCAGTCAGCAGACGTGCCTCGACCCAGGCTTCGCCCGGTTGTGGTTCGCCACCGGTCTCTTCAGTGGCGAAGGGCGCCGGCGCGCTTTTCAGTTCGCCGCGCAATGGATAAGCGCGATCAACCGCTTTGATGCTCGACAACTGAATGCCTTTGTCGGTGGCGATGACGCTGGAGAACTCCACCACTTGCGCATGGTTCAGACGCAGTTCGGTGCCGCTCCTGATCTGCTCCTCACGGGCCGGCGAGCTGCCTTCAAGCACCAGGTCTGCGCCGAGAAACTCGGTGGCACGCAACATCATGGCGCCGTTGAGGCGAGCGCCGAAATACCCGATGGCGGTACTCGCCGCCACCGCCACGACCAGGGCGAAGAACAATACCCGCAATTCTCCGGCGCGGGCATCGCGCAGCAGTTGGCGGATGGCGAGGCTGAATAGACGCAATAGCGGCAGACGTGCCATCAAGGCTCCAGTGGGGCGACCAACAGCCCGGCTTCAAGACGGATCAGGCGCCGGCAGCGGTGGGCCAGGCGTTCGTCGTGGGTCACCAGCACCAGCGTGGTGCCGCGTTCCTTGTTCAATTCGAACAGCAAGTCGCTGATGCGTTCGCCGGTGTGGCTATCGAGGTTGCCGGTGGGTTCATCGGCGAACAGCACGTCAGGTTCGGCAGCAAACGCCCGGGCAATCGCCACACGTTGTTGCTCGCCACCGGACAATTGGCGCGGAGAGTGCGTCAGGCGCTGGCCGAGGCCGACCCGTTGCAGCAATTGGGTGGCGCGCTCACGGGCGTCTTTGCGGCCATCAAGCTCCAGCGGCAACATGACGTTTTCCAGGGCATTGAGGCTGTCGAGCAATTGGAATGACTGAAAGACGAAACCAACGTGCTCGGCACGAATGCGCGCGCGCTGGTCTTCGTCGAGACCGCTCAGGTCCTGGCCGGCCAGCGTGACTTCGCCGCTGCTGGGCAGGTCGAGTCCGGCGAGCAGGCCCAGGAGGGTGGATTTGCCGGAACCGGACGCGCCAACGATGGCCAGGCTGTCGCCCTTGTTCAGTTCCAGGCTGAGTTCGTGCAGGATAGTCAGTTCACCTTCCGCGCTGGAAACCACTTTGCTGAGGTTCTTCGCGGTGAGAATGCTTGCGCCCATGGAGAATCCGATGCGAGTGTGGTTTTTGAGTGCTGGCCTGGCCTTGATGTGCATGGCCCAGAACGCAGCGGCGGGTACTGTCCTGATCGTTGGCGATAGTATCAGCGCCGGTTTCGGCCTGGATACCCGTTTGGGGTGGGTGTCGTTGCTTGAGCAACGGCTTGAACAGGAGGGTTTCGACGATAAAGTGGTCAATGCCTCCATCAGTGGCGACACCAGTGCCGGAGGCCAGGCGCGGCTGCCCGCGCTGCTTGCAGAGCATAAGCCTGATCTGGTCATCCTCGAACTGGGCGGCAATGACGGCCTGCGCGGAATGCCGCCAACGCAATTGCAACAAAACCTTGCGGCGATGATCGACAGTTCGCGACAAAGCGGCGCGAAGGTGCTGCTGCTGGGCATGCAGTTGCCGCCCAACTATGGCAAGCGCTACACCGATGCTTTCGCCGAGGTTTACGGCAAACTCGCCGACGACAAGAAAATCCCGCTGGTGCCGTTTTTCCTCGACGGCGTGGGCGGTCATCCGGACCTGATGCAGGCCGATGGTCTGCACCCGGCGGCCGGGGCTCAAGGCAAGTTGCTGGAAAATGTCTGGCCGACGCTGAAACCGCTGCTTTGAGGCTTTTCTAGCGGCAGGCTTTCGGCTAATGTGGCGCCCCCTTAATCGGAGGCCCCGATGTCGCGTTCTGCCTGGTCCCTTTTTGCCTATCAACTGATCGAGCCTGACGAGCAGCTGGATCTGTTCGCCTGCCAGGAAGTGCGGGTGCATCTGGTGACACGTCAACTCGAACTCGGTGGCTCGGCCGATCGCACCTTGTGCGGCAGCCTGCTGCCGGCGCAACCGCGCTGGTCGAGCGTGGATCGCCGGGTCTTTCAGGACCAGCGGCTGTGCTCGCTGTGCCGGGCGATCCTTGAGTCGCAGAAGCGCGGCACTTCGCCGATCTGGCCCGAGTTGCGTTTCGAGCTCTAAGATGAAAAGAGCGCAGGCACGGTCTATCGGCCTGTCTCCCCGAATATTCCAAGTGCGGTGTACAATCGCGCTCTTATACCCTTGTTGATCACGCGAAGGATTTTCCGGATGTTGCCGCGCTTTCCTGCCGTCACCCGCTGCCTGTCACTTGCCGCCCTGTGTGTGGCCGGTCCCGTTGCTGCATTGGAGCTTCCCTTGCCACCACCCGGTGAAGACATCGTCGGCCAGGTGCAAGTGATCAAAGCCAAGTACGAAGACACCTTCGCCGATCTGGGCACCACCTACGATCTGGGCTATTCGGAAATGGTCGCGGCCAACCCGGGCGTCGATGCCTGGCTGCCAGGTGCCGGTACCGAGATCGTTCTGCCGACGCGTTTCATTCTGCCGCCGGGCCCGCGTGAAGGTATCGTCATCAACCTTGCCGAATACCGCCTCTATTACTACCCCAAAGGGCGGAACGTGGTGTACACCTTCCCGCTGGGTATCGGGCGTGAAGGTTGGGGTTCGCCGATCGCGCACACCACCATCACCGCCAAAACCCCTAATCCGACCTGGACGCCTCCAGCGTCGATCAAGGCTGAACACGCCGCTGATGGTGATCCGCTGCCAAACGTGGTGCCGGCCGGTCCTGACAACCCGCTGGGCCCGTTCAAGTTCACCCTGGGCACGCCGGGTTACCTGATCCACGGTTCGAACAAGAAGTTCGGCATTGGCATGCGCACCAGTCACGGTTGCTTCCGCATGTTCAACAACAATGTGCTGGAAATGGCTGGCATGGTGCCGGTCGGGACTTCGGTGCGCATCCTCAATGATGCGTACAAGTTCGGTCGCAGTGGCGGCAAGGTCTATCTGGAAGCGCACACGCCGATCGACGACAAAGGTAATCCGTCGGTGGTCGACAAGCACACGGCGGTGATCAACGCGATGCTCAAGCGTGAAGACATCACCAACAACCTGCGCATGAATTGGGATGTGGTGCGCGATGTAGTCGCAGCCGAAGATGGCCTGCCAACCGAAATCGGTACGCCTGGCACCTCGGCGCCGATGGTCTCCAGCGCCCCGATCGATCTGCAGCAGTAAGCTCAAACAAAGAACCCGCCGATGCGTGAGCGTCGGCGGGTTTTTTATTGTCCGGACAAAAGCATCCGGCACAAAAAAGCCGACCCAAAATATGGGTCGGCTTGATAATAATCCCGAAGGACTATTACTTGCGGCTAGCTTTTTCCAGCATGCGCAGAGCACGCTCGTTAGCTTCGTCAGCAGTCTGTTGTGCTTTTTGAGCAGCAGCCAGAGCTTCATCAGCTTTACGGTAAGCTTCGTCTGCACGAGCCTGGGAGCGAGCAGCTGCGTCTTCAGTAGCGGTCAGACGTGCTTCGGTTTCTTTCGATGCGCTGCTGCAACCGGTAGCCAGAACTGCGGCCAGAGCCAGAGCAGAGAATTTCAGAACGTTGTTCATCGTGTTCCCCTTCAAGGACTTTCAATTAAGTGGCTGTCTCCTCCGATTGAGGAAATAGCCGGCGTACATACTACCCATTACTTGTAGTAAGTAAACTGACGTAGAGCAAGAAGCAAAAAAATTGTAGGCGCTGATTCTTTTTCGAGCAACTTTTAACTGGTCTGTTTAAAAAACAACCAGCTGCAAGCCCCGCGCTGAGCGAGTCAAACAGAAAAAGTTCCCGTCATGGCGTGTTGTTTTTGCAGTGTTGGCTAAAGTCTTTCTAGATGAATTCGTCCACACTTTTGTTCCGATTTTGCGTGCTGCTTCGCTTATCTTTGTACATGTTGAGGTGACTTTAAAAAAGGTTGCACGTCTTAAGTCTCAACATCCGGCAATGTTCAGGTAAGCGGCCCGGGAAGATCTTCTCCCAAACCGCCCCTGCGTCCATCGGAGCAACCCGCGTCAACCCGCTTGATGACGAGCGTACCTTGAGCAATTTTGCCAATGGTGCCTACTATTTATCAGGTGCTCGGTTGTACGAGATCGGTGTGTCTCTTCTCGGTGTCGATCAGGCACGGGGTGGCGTAGATGTTCCTTCGCCGGAAAAACATCGGTAAGGTAGGGGTCAGAATCCAAGACCCGCGAGGAGTAGTGATGAGCGAGGCGTTGTCCATCCACCATGACCAGGCTGGTCATCAGTTCGAGACCAATGTGGACGGTCATCGTGCCTACCTGACCTATATGGATCTGGGGAAACAGACCCTGGATATCTATCGCACGTTCGTGCCCAACGCCTTGCGCGGTCGTGGCATCGCGGCGGCGCTGACGGAAAGCGCGCTGCAATATGCCGAAGAAATGGGCTACACGGTGATTCCATCCTGCTCCTACGTCGAGCGCTACATGGAGCGTCACCAGCGCCGCGCCGCAAAGATCTGAATCGCACACACAAAAACGCCGGGCAATGCCCGGCGTTTTTTTATGCCTGTAAAACGCGTATCAGCTGCGCTGGCGTTTTGGCAGAACATCCTTGAGCTTGGCGTGCATGCTGCGCAGGGTGTTTTCGGTAGCGGACCAATCGATGCAGGCATCGGTGATCGACACGCCGTATTGCAGATCGGCGAGGTCTTTCGGAATCGCCTGGCAGCCCCAGTTCAAGTGACTCTCGACCATCAGGCCGATGATCGACTGGTTGCCTTCGAGGATCTGGTTGGCGACGTTTTCCATCACCAGCGGTTGCAGGGCCGGATCCTTGTTGGAGTTGGCGTGGCTGCAGTCGACCATGATGTTCGGCTTGATCTTCGCCTTGTTCAACGCCTGCTCGCACAGCGCAACGCTGACCGAGTCGTAGTTCGGCTTGCCATTGCCGCCACGCAGCACCACGTGGCCGTAAGCGTTGCCTTTGGTGGTGACGATCGACACGCCACCTTCCTGGTTGATCCCCAGGAAACGGTGCGGGCTGGAGACCGACTGCAAGGCGTTGATCGCCACGGTCAGGCCGCCATCGGTGCCGTTCTTGAAACCGACTGCCGAGGACAGGCCGGAAGCCATTTCACGGTGAGTCTGGGATTCGGTGGTACGCGCGCCGATGGCCGACCAGCTGATCAGGTCCTGCAGATACTGCGGGGAGATCGGGTCGAGGGCTTCGGTCGCGGTAGGCAGGCCTTTTTCAGCCAGGTCCAGCAGCAACTGACGACCGATGTGCAGACCGTCCTGGATCTTGAACGAGTCGTCCAGATACGGATCGTTGATCAGGCCTTTCCAGCCGACGGTGGTCCGCGGCTTTTCGAAATACACGCGCATGACCAGATACAAGGTGTCGGAGACTTCCGCGGCCAGCACCTTCAGGCGCTCGGCGTACTCGTGGGCAGCCTTGATGTCGTGGATCGAGCACGGGCCGATCACTACGAACAGACGGTGGTCGGTGCCATCAAGAATGTTGCGAATGACTTCGCGGCCCTTGGTGACGGTGCGCAGGGCGGCGTCGCTCAGAGGGATATCACGCTTGAGCTGATCAGGTGTGATCAGGGTCTCGTTAGAGGCGACGTTTAGGTCGTTGATCGGTAAATCAGCCATCGTTTACTCGTCAGGTCACGGGTGCCGGCCGCCAGCGATCCCCGCGCGGCGGAGCACAGCGGATTTAAGCGCGTCGGGGAGCGGAACCTTAGCGCGTCAGGCGCTGCTCGACAATGGGCAAACGCCGCTTTAATCCAGCACTGGCAGGGTAAAAGCCTTGCTCACGCTGTCGTGGGAGAACTCGTCGGCGTGTTGTTCGACCCATTGCAGGGCCGCCGCTTGAATATTCTGCAGGCCATCGTGGGCGTCGTTGATGCGGCAGTAGCGTTCAATCTGACACACCTGCTCACCCATTCGTGCACTGAACAGCGTTTGTTCGTCAGTGAAGGCGATGCCCACCAGATAACCTTTTTTGCGGCGCAGACACCACGCCACATAGCCCGGAAAACACATGTCGGCGTTGAGTGTCGGCAGGCGTACTTGCAGCGCCGTGCCATGGCGCCAGGCACGGTGGTAATTGCAAGCGATGCCGCCGAGGCTGATAGTGTGCAGCTGTTGCCTGGAAATACATTCGGGCGTGAGCAACGTCAGTTCAACCGGCACTTCGTCCGGATGAGGAATGAAACGTCCCATGAGCACAGACTCCCTGTGTCAGCCATTTGACATTGTTTCCCCCAGTATAGTGGTCGAATCCGAACTGACCGATTTCGACGCCGACCAAAGGCTGTTGGCGATGAGCGGCGTTTCGCTGGTGATTTTCACCAGCGTCGGCTGCGCCAGTTGCCGCTTCGCCCGCGAAGTGCTGCCGGGATTCGCACTGGCGGTGGATCGTCTGTGCTGGATCGATGCGGGCAACAACGGCGGTCTGGTCGAGCGTTATCAGGTCTTTCATTTGCCGGCGCTGTTTGTCGTGCGCGACGGCGAGTTCTTTGGTGCATTGCACACGCGTCTGACAGCTGACGCACTCAACACTGCATTGGCGCAGGCACTGGGTCGAATTGCAGAGGAGTTGCCATAAATGGGGACAATCAACAAACCGGTGGTGGGGATTATCGGCACCGGTGCGATCGGCGGGTTCTACGGGTTGATGCTGGCGCGGGCGGGGTTCGATGTGCACTTTCTGTTGCGCAGCGAATTTTCTGCCGTGGCCGAACGTGGCTTGCAGGTGGACAGTGCGGTACATGGCCCGCTCAAGCTCGATCCGGTGCAGGCCTATTCGGCAGCTGAAGACATGCCAAAATGCGACTGGCTGCTGGTCGGCGCCAAGACCACCAGCAATGCCGGGCTGGCGCCATCGATCATTGCGGCGGCCAAGCCAGGCGCGAAAGTGCTGGTGCTGCAAAACGGTCTGGACGTCGAAGACAGCCTGCGCGAATTGTTGCCGGACTCCCTGCATCTGCTCGGCGGTCTGTGCTTGATTTGCGTGCATCGCAACGGCCCGGGTCTGATCACCCATCAGGCGCTCGGCGCAGTCAACGTCGGTTATCACAGCGGCCCTGCTACTGATGATGCGGCGCGCATGGCCATCGTCGAAGAGGGTTGCGAGTTGTTTCGTGCCGCCGGCATTGATTCTCAGGCGATGCCCAATCTGCATCAGGCGCGTTGGCAGAAGCTGATCTGGAACATTCCCTACAACGGTCTCTCGGTGCTGCTCGGCGCGGGCACCACGGCGCTGATGGCCGATACTGACAGTCGCGCGCTGATCCAGGCGTTGATGGCCGAGGTTGTGCAGGGCGCCAAGGCGTGCGGCCAGGACGTGGCGCCCGGTTACGCCGACTTCCTGTTTACGATGACCGAGAAACTGCCCGACTATTGGCCGAGCATGTACCACGACTTTGTGCACAAGCGACCGCTGGAACTGGAGGCCATCTACGCCCGGCCCCTGGCGGCGGCGAAAGCGGCAGGGTGTGAACTGCCGCGCATCGAAGCGTTGTATCGAACATTGAGTTTTATTGACCGACGCAACACGTGAGTCGGTTTTTTGCGCAGGGTGGGGGAAGGCATGGCGAAAAACATTGATGACAAACTGGTGCTGGCGATTTCGTCGCGTGCCTTGTTCGACCTGAGCGAGAGCCACAAGGTTTACCTGTCGAGCGGCGTCGAAGCCTACCGGCAATATCAGATCGAACACGAAGACGAGATCCTCGCGCCGGGTGATGCGTTCCCGCTGGTAGAAAAACTCCTGAACCTGAACAGTCGTCTCGGCCGTGCACGGGTAGAAGTGATTCTGGTGTCGCGCAACAGCGCCGACACCGGATTGCGCGTCTTCAATTCGATTCACCATTATGGTCTGGCCATTTCCCGCGCGGCGTTCGTCGGTGGGCGCAGTCCTTATCCCTACCTCAAAGCGTTTGGTTGCGACCTGTTTCTCTCCACGCATGCCGAAGACGTGCGCGCTGCGCTGGATGCCGGTTTTGCGGCGGCGACGATTTTGTCCGGAGGCGCCAGTCGCGCGGCCAGCGATGAATTGCGCATCGCCTTCGACGGTGACGCGGTGATTTTTTCCGACGAGTCGGAGCGGGTTTATCAGTCCGGTGGGCTCGAAGCATTCCAGGCCAAGGAACGAGAGTCGGCGCGTGAGCCATTGCGTGGCGGGCCGTTCAAAGGCTTTCTGGCGGCGCTCAATCTGTTGCAGCGCGAGTTCCCTGACGACGACTGCCCGATCCGCACGGCGCTGGTCACCGCGCGCTCGGCGCCGGCCCATGAGCGGGTGATTCGCACGTTGCGTGAATGGGACATCCGCCTCGACGAATCCCTGTTTCTCGGTGGCCTGACCAAATCGGCGTTTCTCGAAGCGTTTGCCGCCGACGTGTTCTTCGACGATCAGGCCGGTCATTGCGAACTGGCCCGTGAAGTGGTCGCCACCGGCCATGTCCCGCATGGCATCAGCAACGAGCCGTCGATCTAAAGCCCCGTGCTTCAAGACGTTGCGTCTCCCGTCGTACTCGTCAAGGCACTGCTAAGCTGAATCAAATCTCCGCCATGTTGGCTAGCGAGGAGGTCATATGATTCGTTCGATGCTGTATGCCACTGACCTCGGTCTGTACGCACCGTTAGTGATGCAGCATGCCTTGGCGTTGGCTAGGACATTCGATGCCGATCTGTATGTGGTTCACGCGGTGGAGCCGATGGGGCTGTTCGCCGAATCGGTGTTGCAGAGTTATCTCGACGAGCAGGCGTTGAACGAATTCCATAGCCAGGGTCTGAAAACAGTCATCGCCAATATCGAGCAGCGCGTACTGGAGAGTTTTCGCGAAGAGCTTGGGGAAGAGGGCGAGCAGGACTTGCAGCGGATTCGAGCCGTGCGCGTGGTGCAGGGGGATCCGTCACAGGTGATTCTCGACCAGGTGCAGAAACTCTCTGTCGATCTGCTGATCGTAGGAAGTCATAGCCACGGGGTAGGCGCGGAAACACCATTGGGGCGCACGGCGGCGCGGGTCCTGCAATTGGCCAAGGTCCCGGTTTATCTGGTGCCGTTGGTGGAGCGGCGGCGGCGCGAAGATCGCTGAGGCAGGAATAATGGCGCTTTGACAAAAAAGTTCTAGATTTATTCTTTAAACCATTAATATAGTTATATACCGTCGCTGATGCCCGTGGCGTCTACCTGCTTTGAGGGATACATATGAAGCTTCAACAATTGCGCTACATCTGGGAAGTGGCGCACCACGACCTCAACGTTTCCGCTACAGCCCAAAGCCTTTACACCTCGCAACCGGGCATCAGTAAACAGATCCGACTGCTGGAAGACGAACTCGGCGTTGAAGTATTTGCCCGCAGCGGCAAGCACCTGACCCGCGTCACCCCCGCCGGTGAGCGCATCATCACCACCGCCGGTGAGATTCTGCGCAAGGTTGAAAGCATCAAGCAGATCGCCCAGGAATTCTCCAACGAGAAGAAAGGCACCCTGTCGATCGCCACTACCCACACTCAGGCACGTTATGCACTGCCGCCGGTGATCAGCAATTTCATCAAGCAATACCCGGACGTGGCGCTGCACATGCATCAGGGCTCACCGATGCAGATCGCCGAAATGGCAGCTGACGGCACCGTCGATTTCGCCATCGCCACCGAAGCGCTGGAACTGTTCGGCGATCTGGTGATGATGCCCTGCTACCGCTGGAACCGCTGCGTGGTCGTGCCACAGGGCCACCCGCTGACCAAACTGCCGAAGCTGACCCTCGAAGCGCTGGCTGAATACCCGATCGTGACTTACGTGTTCGGCTTCACCGGCCGTTCGAAACTCGACGAAGCCTTCAGCCATCGTGGTCTGACGCCGAAAGTGGTGTTCACCGCTGCCGACGCCGACGTGATCAAAACCTACGTGCGTCTGGGCCTGGGCGTGGGCATCGTCGCCAAAATGGCGGTCGACACCAAACTCGACAGTGACCTGGTGGTGCTGGATGCCAGCGAGTTGTTCGAATCGAGCGTGACCAAGATCGGATTCCGTCGCGGCACCTTCCTGCGTGGTTTCATGTGCGACTTCATCGAGAAGTTTGCCCCGCACCTGACCCGCGAAGTAATGGCCAAAGCCATCGCCTGCCACAACAAGCAGGAGCTGGAAGAGCTGTTCGACGGCGTCGAACTGCCGGTCCACTGATCGCCTGCCTCAGAGCACCTCGGTAACAGCAAATTGTTGCCGGGTGCCCGCCACCAGAATCTCCACCTCATCCCCCTCGAGCTTGCCCAGCAGGCTTTTGCCCAGCGGCGAGCGCGGCGTGATGACGGTAATCGGTTGACCCACCACATCGATTTTCAAGCCTGCGGCGTCCGGCGCCAGGAACAGCCATTGCTCTCGACCCTTTTCGTCTTCCAGGCCGAGAAGGGCGCCGACCTCGATGCCACGTTTTTTGTCATAGGGACGCAGCGTCAGGTTCTGGCACAGCGCCAGTGACTGTCGGATTTCCTCGACGCGTTTCGCTTGCCCCGCCGCCAGATAAGACGCCTCAAGTCCAAGCGTGTCGTACTTGTTCTCGGCGATGTTCTCTTCGTGGGTCGCGGTTTCGTAAGCGGTTTGCGCGGCGCGTTCGGCTATATCAAGGTCGATGCGCAGCTTGTCGAGAATCAGTTGGTGGACGCTGTTTTTGTTCATGATCAATCGCAGAATTGCAAAACGTTGGCGCGGCTTTTTTCGCTGGGCGCGGTTTGGTCCTGTTGCAACCAGAACTGACATTTCGGGTTGGACAGATTGCGGCGGCTGTCGCGTGCCTGATCCAGACGATTCTGTTGCTCGTTCTTGCGCAGGTTTTCTTCGTACTGGTCGAACAGCGGACTCTGCGGCGCAACGTCCGGCGCCGGTTGCACAACGGGTGGAGCCGCCAGTTGCTGCACTGCTTGGGCCACCGGCGCCAGTTGTTCGTTGAACACAAAACGCGAGAGCAGCCAGCAGGTCAGCGCGATCGCGAGGAAACCCAGCCACATACCCAAGGCAATACTGCCGGTCAAATGCAGCGCGCTAAGCTGAACAGGCAAGGGGCGACGCGGGTTGGGACGATAGGGCATGGCTGCCTCCTGGCGGATGGTTGCGGGCAAGGGGCGATTGTCGCACGAAGATTAATCGCCGTCGGCTCTTCTGCATCTGCTCATTAATGCGGACAATCGGCGCTTTTGCCAACGGGAGTCTTGAATGCCGTCACTGAATACCCGCTGGGATATTTTTTGCACCGTCGTCGATAACTATGGCGACATCGGCGTGACCTGGCGTCTGGCCCGACAATTGGTGGCCGAGCATTCGCTGGCCGTGCGGCTGTGGGTTGATGATCTGCGTGCGTTCGAACGTATTTGTCCAGAGATCGATATCAACGCCGCGCAACAATGGCAGCAAGGTGTAGAGGTGCGGCACTGGCCGAGCGAGTGGTTGCCCATCGACGCCGCTGACGTGGTGATCGCAGCGTTCGCCTGCCAGTTACCGAGTGCCTATATGGACGTCATGGCCGAACGGGAGAAGCCACCGCTGTGGTTGAACCTCGACTATCTCAGTGCCGAAGACTGGGTCACCGGGTGCCACGGCCTGCCATCGGTCAAATACAAGTCGGTGCAGAAAATCTTCTTCTTTCCGGGGTTCCGCCCCGGCACGGGTGGACTGCTGCGCGAACGAGGTTTGCTTGAGCAACGACGGAAGTTTCAGCGCGATGCCCACGCGCAGCGACAATTCCTGCAAGGTCTGGGCATCGAGCGTGCGCCCGACGCACAGTTGATCTCGTTGTTTGCCTACGAGAACGCCGGGCTGGCCAGTTGGCTGGACGTGCTGGCCGCAGGCGCGACGCCGACGCATTTGCTGGTGCCGGAAGGGCGGATTCTCGGTGACGTTGCGCGATGGCTCGGGGTGGAATCCCTGGCCGTCGGAGCGATTGATGTCCGTCAGGCGTTGACCGTGCAGGTGCTGCCGTTCATCCGTCAGGATCAATACGATCACTTGCTCTGGTGCTGCGATTTCAACGCGGTGCGCGGTGAAGACTCATTTGTCCGGGCGCAGTGGGCGGGGCGGCCGATGCTGTGGCACATCTATCAGCAGGACGAAGACATCCATCTGGACAAGCTCGATGCCTTCCTTGCCCTGTATACGAAAGGCCTCTCGCCGGCAGCAGCCCATGCGATGAACGGTCTGTGGCAGGCGTGGAGTGCGGGGCAGCCGATTGGCGATCAATGGCTCAGCGCGCGTAAACACTGGCCAGAACTGCAGGAAAATGCCGAAGCATGGTGTCTGGAACAAGGCTTGCAGGCCGATCTTGCCGCAGCGCTGGTACAGTTTTACCTAAATTGGATATGATACGCGGCCTAGATTTATGTAAATCCCATCCAAATTCGGATATTCGCAATGAAAACTGGTAAAGAACTCAAACCCGGTACCGTGATCCGTCTCGAAAACGATCCTTGGCTGGTTCAGAAAGCTGAATTCACCAAGTCGGGCCGTAACAGCGCGATCATGAAGACCAAGCTGAAAAACCTGCTGACCGGTTACAAGACCGAGATCGTTTACAGCGCTGACGACAAACTGGACGACGTGATCCTCGACCGCAAAGAAGCGACCCTGTCCTTCATCAGCGGCGACACCTACACGTTCATGGACACCACTGACTACACCATGTACGAGCTGAACGCTGAAGACATCGAAGCCGTTCTGCCTTTCGTTGAAGAAGGCATGACCGATGTTTGCGAAGCGATCTTCTTCGAAGAGCGTCTGGTTTCGGTAGAACTGCCGACCACCATCGTGCGCGTCGTTGACTACACCGAAGGTTCGGCTCGTGGCGACACTTCCGGCAAGGTAATGAAGCCAGCCAAACTGGCCAACGGTACCGAGCTGCAAGTTGCTGACTTCATCGAAATCGGTGACAAGATCGAAATCGACACCCGCGAAGGCGGTTCCTACAAAGGCCGTGCCAAATAAGCACTGTTTTTTGCGGAAAGAAAAAGCCCGACCATTGAGTCGGGCTTTTTTGTGCCTGCAGGTTACGTTCTTTTGCCTTGTTTACACGGTGACGTGCAGACGTACTTCGACATTGCCACGCGTAGCGTTGGAGTACGGGCAGACCTGGTGAGCAGCGTCGACCAGGCTTTGTGCGTCGGCCTGTTCAAGGCCTGGCAGGCTGATGTGCAAGTCGATGTCCAGACCGAAACCACCAGGGATCTGGCCGATACCGACATGGGCAGTGATCGAGGCGTCGTCCGGGATTTTGCGTTTGGTCTGGCTGGCGACGAATTTCAGTGCGCCGATGAAGCAGGCCGAATAGCCGGCGGCGAACAGTTGTTCAGGGTTGGTCGCCGCGCCGCCAGCACCACCGAGTTCTTTCGGGGTGGCAAGTTTGACGTCGAGGACGTTGTCGCTGGAGATCGCACGACCGTCACGGCCGCCGGTGGAGGTTGCGATTGCGGTGTAGAGAGTTTGCATGGTGTGGGCCTCGTTGGGTGTGTCGAATCGCGCTAATTGTTTGCGCGCTAATCAAGTTCGAGGTGAATGTAGCTCGCTAATGTTTAGTGCGCAAGATAAATTTTCGGAAATAGTTGGCTTCATTGGTCCGGAGGAGCGCCAAGAGCGTCAGAACCCTTGATCCAGAGCCGTTATCAGCATTGAGCGGGGAGGGGAAATTTCACAGCGCAGGGTTCAACTGTAGGAGCAGCGTGCCGCAGCTCCTACATGGATACGGTCCAGCCGGGGTTTAGTTGAGGCTCTCTTGCAGGTGACTGCGCAGTGCCTGCAACTCGGCTTGCAGGCTCTGCAAACGCTCCAGGCTGAAACCGCTCGCGCCGAGGATGCATTGCGGGATGCTTTGGGCTTTGTCTCGCAAAGCGCGTCCCTGCGCAGTCAACTCGACAATCACCACGCGCTCGTCTTCACGGCTGCGCGTGCGACTGAGCAAACCTTCACCTTCCAGTCGTTTGAGCAAGGGTGTTAGCGATCCCGGATCCGTCAGCAGGCGCGTGCTGATTTCTCCCACGGTCAGACCATCCTTCTCCCACAGCACCATCATCGCCAGATACTGCGGATAGGTCAGGCCGATGGCTTGCAGCATGGGCTTGTAAACTTTCGTCATCATCAGCGAAGTGGAATGCAGGGCGAAGCAAGCCTGATTCTTCAGCAGCAGGTCATCGCAGGTGTCGCGGTCGGTGGTCATGTCAAAGCCTTGATCAGTAATGCTCATGAATCTAGCGTTCGAATGTTTAATGCGCCAGATAATTTTCCAAACGTCAGAGTCTGCCTAAATCCCGTTGCAGCGCCAGATCCCACGGTGGCACCGGGCTGAAGCGGGTCTTGAGGTATTCCAGCAACAAACGGCTGCGCGAGTTTGTCTGCTGCTCCATGCGCAAGGCGTAAATGCCGGTGCTCTCGGGTTGCGGCAGGCCGTTTTCACAAAACAGCGGCAGCAGTTCGCCGCGCAGCAGATATTCGCTGGCCAGCCACGTCGGCAGGTGCGCGATGCCCAGCCCGGCCAGCGCGCCGCACACCAGTGCTTCAGCGTTATTGGCGCTCATGCGGATGCGCGCCGGGCGGTGCAACTGCATCTGCCCGTCCTGCTCGAAGCGCCAGGCGAAGGGAGGGGCGAGGCCATCCCAGTCGAGGCCGTCATGTTCGCCCAACTGCGCGGGATGATTCGGTACACCGCGCCGCTTGAGATAGTCGGGGCTCGCGCAGGCGATTCGCACCATGCTCGCCAGTGGAGTGGCAACCAGTCGGGTGTCGGCCAGTTGCCCGGCGCGCAACACCAGATCGACCTTGCCCAGATTCGAGCCGTGCATGTCGACGAAACTGTCGATCAGGTGCAACTGCACATCCAGGCCCGGATACAGCACCAGAAAATCGGCAATCACTGGCGCCAGATGCCGACGTCCGAAGGCTGCTGGTGCATCGATGCGGATCAAACCTTCCGGTGCGCTGCTCAAGGAAACGGCTTCGGCGCGGGCCAATTGCAGTTCGGCGACGATCCGCCGCGCCCGTTCGGCAAAGGCCAGACCTGCTGGCGTGGCGCGTACAGCATGGGTGCTGCGAATGAACAACTGGCTGCCCACCGCGCTTTCCAGACTGTCGATGCGTCGCGCGACAGCCGAAGGTGTCAGTGGATGGCGACGAGAAGCTGCAGAGAAACTGCCGCTTTCCAGCACGTCGAGAAACAGCCCGAGTTGATCGGTCAATTGATTGGGATTCATGTTGTTTAACGCTTGTGCGAATTCGGCATAGCCATTGTGCGTTGCTGTGCGTTTCCCCGCCAGCCGTGACTGCGTAGGATGAGTCGCCTGACGTAAGAGGAATTCAGCTGTGATGGAGTTTTTGTTGTTCCTGCTATTCGGCGCCGCGCTTGGCACATTGGGCGGCATCTTCGGCATCGGGGGTGGCTTGATCGCGATCCCGCTGCTCGGCGTGTGGTTCGGGCTCGATCAACAGATCGCCCAAGGCACGGCGCTGGTAATGGTGGTGCCGAACGTGATGTTGGCGCTGTGGCGCTATCACCAGCGCAATCGCATCGAACTGCGCCACGCGTTGCCGCTGGCGGTGATGGGGTTTTGCTTTGCGTGGATCGGTTCGATTTTGGCCGTGGGCATTGACGCGCAGACCATGCGCATCGGCTTTGTCGCGTTTCTCGTGGTGCTTTCGGTTTACAACCTGCTGAAAATGTTCGGCAAGCGCCCGGCGCCGACGGCCGAGATGCGTTATTCCTGGCCATGGCTGGGCGTGCTCGGCGCAGCGTCGGGGACCATGGGCGGGTTGTTCGGTGTCGGTGGGGCGGTGGTCGCGACGCCGGTGCTGACCAGCCTGTTTGGCACCACGCAAGTGGTCGCTCAAGGCTTGTCGCTGGCGCTGGCATTGCCGAGCACCGGTGTCACCCTGGTGACGTACGCGGTACACCACGAAGTCGACTGGATGATCGGTTTGCCGCTGGCCATTGGCGGTCTGGCCAGCATCAGTTGGGGGGTGAAAGTCGCCCACGCCATGCCGGAAAAACTTCTGCGTGGGCTGTTCTGCGGTTTCCTGGTGCTGTGCGCGGTGATGCTCGCCTTTAAAGTTTGAAGCCTTCGACGATGTGTTCGGCCAGGCATTCGGTGATCGGCGATGGATTGTTCAGATTGCGGATCAGCATGATGCTGGCCTCGGGCAGCAGCGGCAGATCTTCATCGGCACCGAGAATGCGCATGTCCGGGGTGATCAGGCTTTCCAGTTGCGCGGTGATCGCCAGACCCGCGCTCACCACGGCCATCAGCGCCGAGAGGCTGGTGCTGTTGTAGGCGATGCGGTAATCGCGGCCCATCGCGTCCAGCGCATTGCACGCCCACAAGCGGCAGAAACAATCACTGTTGAACATCGCCAGCGGCAACGGCGTCTGCTCGTGGGCGCTGAAGTTTTGTGCCTCGGCCCAGACGAAACGCTCCTTGCGCAGCAGTTGGCCAATCTCGTTACCCGGTTCGCGGGTGACGATCGACAAGTCAAGGTCGGTACGCTGCAACAACTGTTTGGTCGATTCGCAATGCACTTCGATCTGGATCAACGGATAGAACTGCGCAAACCGCGACAGAATCCCCGGCAGAAAACGCATCACGTAATCGTCCGGCGTGCCGATCCGCACCGTGCCGACCATGTGTGGCTCGCGCAGGGTATTGAACACTTCACTGTGCAGTTTGAGGATGCGCCTTGCGTAGCCGAGCAACACCTGGCCCTCGGCAGTCAGGCGCACCTGCCGCCCGTCACGCTCGAACAACTGGCGCTGCAACACGTCTTCTTCCAGACGCTTCATCTGCATGCTCACCGCTGATTGCGTGCGGTTGACCATTTCGCCGGCGCGGGTAAAACCGCCCTGATCGGCTATCGCGACAAAGGTGCGCAGGACATCGGTATCGATACTGGGGTAGGCCGACAATTGATGAATCTCCGTGATGCATACCATCAGAAACATTCGTTGGATTGATCTTAGCGCTGGCGCGAGACTTGAGCCATCCACAACGGAGAGCGAAACGATGAAAGGTCAAAGAGAGTATTTAGACGAAGAAAAATTTTCCGGCCATGGCCACATGGTTTCTGACTTGCTGCACAAGTTCAGCCGCTGGTACGAACTTCACCGTGAGCGTGAGTTGCTCGCCAGCCTGAGCGACGAAGCGTTGAAAGACATCGGGGTCAGTCGTGCCGACGTCGAGCACGAATCAGTGCGGCCGTTCTGGGATGATCCGATGCATAAATGATGAGGCCATCGCTACACAAAACCTTCTGGACTGAGGTAGGTTGCGAGCAGACAAGGAGATGCTCATGCCCGCGACACTGTCCTTTTCCCTCAAACAGGCTCGACGTCTGGCGCTGGCTGCCCAAGGGTTCAACGGGCGCCAGCCGCCGACCGTCAAGGCGCCCCACATCAACCGGCTGATCGAACGGCTGGGCCTGCTGCAAATCGACTCCGTCAACGCTGTAGTGCGCTCGCACTATCTGCCGCTGTTTTCCCGTCTTGGTTCCTATTCTTCCGATCTGCTCGACCAGGCTGCCTGGAGTTCGGGGCGACGTCGTTCGCTGTTTGAGTATTGGGGGCATGAGGCGTCGTTGTTGCCGATGTCGATGTATCCATTGCTGGGTTGGCGCATGCAGCGGGCCAAGCGTGGCGAAGATATCTATCAACAGTTGGCGAAGTTCGGTCGTGAGCAGCAGGAAACGGTACGTCGAGTGCTGGCTTTGGTCGAAGAGCGGGGCGCACTCGGTGCTGGCAGTGTGTCGACTCGTCAGGACAAAGCCGGACCGTGGTGGGACTGGAGTGCGGAAAAGCATGCGCTGGAATGGTTGTTTGCCGCCGGGGAAGTGACCGTCGCCGGGCGGCGTGGCTTCGAGCGTTTGTATGATTTACCGGAGCGGGTAATTCCCGCGGAGATCCTGCAACAACCATTGCCTGATGAAGCGCAGGCGCAGCGTGGATTGTTGTTGCACGCGGCCGAAGCGCTGGGCGTGGCCACCGAAAAAGACCTGCGTGATTACTTTCGCTTGAACCCCGCTGATGCACGTCCGCGACTGTCCGAGCTTGTCGAGGCGGGGCAATTGCAGATGTGCGAAGTCGCCGGTTGGCGGCAAATCGCGTATTGCCTGCCGGAGCCGAAAGTCCCGCGCAAGGTCGCAGCCAGTGCACTGCTGTCGCCCTTCGATTCGTTGATCTGGGAGCGTAGCCGCACTGAGCGTCTGTTCGATTTCCGCTATCGTCTGGAAATTTACACACCGCAGGACAAGCGCGTGTACGGCTATTACGTGTTGCCGTTTTTGCACAACGAGCGGATTGCCGCGCGGGTGGATTTACGTGCCGAGCGAGCATCGGGACGACTGGCGGTGCATGCGGTACACGAGGAGGAGCTGGGGCTGGATGAAGAGGGGATGTTGGCGCTGGCGGTGAATTTGCGGCGAATGGCGGATTGGTTGGGACTGGCGCAGGTGCAGCTTAATTGTCAGCGCGAGAGTGCGGGGCGGTTGCGGGTGGCGTTGGCGCAGATTGATGCTGTTTGAGCTGACGCTATCGCTGGCAAGCCAGCTCCCACAGTGACCGAGTCGTACTCCAATTTTGTATACGACACAGATCCCTGTGGGAGCGGGCTTGCCCGCGATGAGGCCAGTTCAAACGATACAAATCTCGGATCTCAGCGCCGAACCTGCTTCAGGGTTTCAGCAATCAAAAACGCCAACTCCAGCGACTGATCAGCATTCATCCGCGGGTCACAGTGCGTGTGATAGCGATCCGACAAGCCATCTTCAGTGATCGGTCGTGCGCCACCAATGCACTCGGTGACATTCTGCCCGGTCATTTCGATGTGAATACCGCCGGCGTAAGTGCCTTCCGCTTCGTGCACCTGGAAGAACTGCTTAACCTCGCCAAGGATCTGCGCAAAATCGCGAGTCTTGTAGCCACTGCTGGCCTTGATGGTGTTGCCGTGCATCGGATCGGAGCTCCACAGCACCTGCTTGCCTTCACGCTGCACCGCGCGGATCAGCGCCGGCAGGTGATCGCCGACCTTGTTCGCACCCATCCGCGCGATCAGGTTCAGGCGCCCGGGATCGTTGTCCGGGTTGAGCACGTCGATCAGGCGGATCAGGTCGTCGGGGTTCATGCTCGGGCCGACTTTGACCCCGATCGGGTTGTTCACCCCGCGCAGGAATTCGACGTGCGCGCCGTCGAGCTGACGGGTGCGGTCGCCGATCCACAACATGTGTGCGGAGCAATCGTAGTAATCGTTGGTCAGGCTGTCGCGGCGCACGAACGCTTCTTCGTAGTTCAGCAGCAGCGCTTCGTGAGCGGTGAAGAAACTGGTTTCACGCAGTTGTGGCGAGCTGTCCATGCCGCAGGCGCGCATGAATGCGAGAGTTTCATCGATGCGATCGGCGAGGTGGCTGTACTTCTCGGCCAGCGCGGAGTTGGCGATGAAATCGAGGTTCCACTTGTGTACCTGGTGCAGATCGGCAAAGCCGCCCTGGGCGAAGGCGCGCAGCAGGTTCAAAGTCGCAGTGGACTGGTGATACGACTGCAGCAGGCGTTCCGGGTCCGGCACGCGGCTCTTTTCGTCGAAGCCGATGCCGTTGACGATGTCGCCACGGTAGGCGGGCAGGGTCACGCCATCGATGGTTTCGTCGTTCGCCGAGCGCGGTTTGGCGAACTGGCCGGCCATGCGCCCGACCTTGACCACCGGGCAACCGGCCGCGAAGGTCATGACGATCGCCATTTGCAGCAACACTTTAAAGGTGTCGCGAATCTTTGCCGCGGAGAATTCGGCAAAGCTTTCGGCGCAATCGCCGCCCTGCAACAGGAACGCGCGGCCTTGAGTCACTTCGGCAAATTGACGACGCAGTTCCCGCGCCTCGCCGGCAAACACCAGTGGCGGATAACTGGCCAGGGTTTGCTCGACCTGGCGCAGGTGCGCGGCGTCCGGGTATTGGGGTTGTTGCTGGATCGGCAGGGCGCGCCAGCTATCAGGGCTCCACGGTTGGCTCATCACGGTCTCTATGGTTCTACGCACGGAAGGCCATGTTAGCAGCAATTAGTGCGTGACCTGTTCCCGCCCCTTCGTCGACAATCGCCGCTTTGCCACGGCACAACTGCGGTGCCATCGCGTCACCGCGCCCGGTGACCATCAGGAGACAAGATGACTGAGGAGCGCGTCGAGCATCTGCTCGCCGAAGTACAGGATGAGTTCGGCGTGATTCGCGTGCTGGAAGTGGCCGATTACCGCTTTCTCGAATTCGGCGATGCCATCGAGCAGAGCTGCGTGTTCACTGCCGATCCGAGCTGGCTGGAATATGACTACACCCGGGCGATGCTGATTGGCGCGTTGTGCCACGAGCACCCGGAGAGTGCGCTGTTCCTCGGGCTCGGCGCGGGTACGCTGACGCAGGCGTGCCTCAAGTTTCTGCCGCTGGAAGATGTCGAGGCAATCGAGCTGCGCCCGGACGTCCCGCGTCTGGCCATTGAATACCTTGGCCTGGATGACGATCCACGCTTGTACATCCGCGTCGGCGATGCCCTTGATTTGCTGCCGACTGCCGAGCCTGCGGACCTGATCTTCGTCGACCTCTATACCGACGTCGGCCCCGGTGTCGGGCATCTGGCCTGGAGTTTCCTCGGTGACTGTCAGAAACGCCTGAATCCGGGCGGCTGGCTGGTGATCAACCAGTGGGCCACCGATGATGGCAAACCCTTGGGCGCGGCCCTGTTGCGCGGGCTTTATCACCGGCATTACTGGGAGCTGCCGGTGAAGGAGGGCAATGTGATTCTGCTGGTGCCGGCGGATCTGGATCAGACGTTGGATATGGAAGCGGTCGCCGCCCGGGCAGAGGCATTGGCGCCGAGGTTGGGTTACTCGTTGCAGTCGCTGATCAAGGCGATTCGCCCGGCGACATAAATGGCGAATTGAGCCTCTGTAGGAGCTGCCGAAGGCTGCGATCTTTTGGCTTTGATTTTTCAAGATCAAAAGATCGCAGCCTGCGGCAGCTCCTACAAGGGTTTGTGCAACGGATCAGATCCCTTTGAAGATTCCGGGTCGGCGCTCAACCAGCGACCGCACCCCCTCCTTGGCATCTTCACTGGCCAGCAACTTCTTCACCAGCGGCGGCAAGCCCTGTGCCGCCGCTGTCTCGCCCTCATACCGCGCCTGTCGCGCCGACAGCAACGTCGCCTGCACCCCCAACGGCGCCTGTCGCGCAATTCGCTCAGCCAGTTCAATCGCGCGGGGCAGCAGATCCTCGCTGGCCATCACTTCCTGAACCAATCCCAGGCGCAACGCATCGTGCGCATCGAACTCGTCCCCGGTCAGCAACCAGCGCATCGCGTTGCCCCAGCCGGCCACCTGATGAAAACGTAAAGTCGCGCCACCAAAGGGAAAAATCCCACGCTGTACTTCCATTTGTGCGAAGCGGGTATTGCTCGCGCAGAGGTTGATGTCGGCGGCCAGCATCAATTCGATGCCGATGGTCAGGCAGTAACCCTGTGCCGCGACAATCACCGGTTTGCTGACCCTCGGCCCGACGAAAACACCCCACGGATCGCAACCGCCGGTCGGAACCTGCCAGCCTTGGGCGAGTGCGGAGCTTGCATTCACCAGATCCAGACCGGCGGTAAAATGCTCGCCATGGCCGAACACCACCGCCACCCGCGCCTCGCTGTCAGCCTCGAATTCGCCATAAGCCAGGCTCAGCTCATTCAGCAGGTCGAGGTCGAAGGCATTGCGCTTGGCCGCTCGATCCAGGCCGATCATATGCAGGTGACCACGGCGCTCCCGGCTGACGCGACCAGGACAGGACTGATTCATGGGAATTTCCTCGAGCGGGGAGGGAGGGGGCCGCGACCACATGCCGCACATCGGTGAAGCGTTTAAGCAGTATCTTCAGCAGGGCCGGGCCCTTGGAAAATAGACCTTCGCACGATTATCCGCAAAACCCCGTTACACAACGGTGACGGACGGATTCAGGCGATAAAAAAAGCTCCCTTTTTCGGTAATTTCCGGTATAGTGCGCGCCGGCCTTTAGCCAGGCCGCGTCAAGGTAGCGCAATTCCCCGAAGTCAGCTTCGGCTGCATGTCCGCACTGCGGGCTCTTCCTGGACGTTTCTTTTTTTCTTTCATTCGTTTTCGCAAATCCCCGCCGACAAAGCTGCCAGGGCGACTCTTGAGTCTTACACGGCATGCGCAGCTTTGGAGCATGGGTCTTTGCGGATGCACTTAGAGGCAGACCCATGACCCAGGAAACCGGCGGATTCGCCGCTTTTAATCTTAATCCGAACATTCTTGCAGCCGTCATCGCGACTGGCTACGAAGAGCCTTCGGCTATTCAGCAGCAATCGATCCCGATCATCATGGCCGGCCAGGACATGATCGGTCAGGCGCAAACCGGTACGGGTAAAACCGCCGCGTTCGCTCTGCCAATTCTTCATTGCATCGATCCTGCCAAGCGCGAACCGCAAGCCCTGATCCTGGCGCCAACCCGTGAGTTGGCGCTGCAAGTTGCAACCGCTTTCGAAACCTACGCCAAGCAAATGCCGGGCGTTACCGTTGTGGCCGTTTACGGCGGCGCGCCTATGGGCCCACAACTGAAAGCAATCCGTAATGGCGCACAGATCGTTGTCGCCACTCCGGGCCGTCTGTGCGACCACCTGCGTCGTGACGAAAAAGTGCTGTCCACCGTGAACCACCTGGTTCTCGACGAAGCAGACGAAATGCTCAAACTGGGTTTCATGGACGACCTCGAAGTCATCTTCAAGGCTCTGCCAGCTACCCGTCAGACCGTTTTGTTCTCGGCGACCCTGCCGCAGTCGATCCGCGCCATTGCCGAACGCCATCTGCGCGATCCGCAACACGTGAAGATCCAGACCAAGACCCAGACTGTTACCGCGATCGAACAGGCTCACCTGTTGGTTCACGCTGACCAGAAGACTTCGGCCGTTCTCAGCTTGCTGGAAGTGGAAGATTTCGACGCTCTGATCATGTTCGTACGCACCAAGCAAGCGACCCTTGATCTGGCCAGCGCCCTCGACGCAAAAGGCTACAAAGCCGCTGCGCTGAACGGTGACATCGCCCAGAACCAGCGTGAGCGCGTAATTGATTCGCTCAAGGATGGCCGTCTGGACATCGTTGTAGCGACCGACGTTGCTGCTCGTGGTCTCGACGTTCCACGTATCACTCACGTGTTCAACGTTGACATGCCGTACGACCCAGAGTCCTACGTGCACCGTATCGGCCGTACTGGCCGTGCCGGTCGCGAAGGTCGTGCACTGCTGCTGGTGACTCCACGTGAGCGCCGCATGCTGCAAGTGATCGAGCGTGTAACCGGTCAGAAAGTTGCCGAGGTTCGCCTGCCGGACGCTCAGGCAGTTCTCGATGCGCGCATCAAGAAACTGACCAACAGCCTGGCGCCGCTGGTTGCCGATGCTGAATCGACTCACGGTGAGCTGCTGGATCGTCTGACTGCAGACATCGGTTGCACGCCGCGTGCTCTGGCTGCTGCTCTGCTGCGCAAGGCCACCAATGGTCAGGCGCTGACGCTGGCTGCGATCGAGAAGGAACGTCCACTGGTGCCTAACAACGCACCGCGTGGCGACCGTCCTGAGCGTACCGGTGACCGTCCGGACCGTGGTGATCGCGAGCGTCGCGCGCCAATTCCTTTGGGCGAAGGCCGTGCTCGTTGCCGTACCGCGCTGGGTGCGCGTGACGGTATCGCCGCTAAAAACCTGCTGGGCGCCATCCTCAACGAAGGTGGTCTGGCCCGTGAAGCGATCGGTCGCATCCAGGTGCGTGACAGCTTCAGCCTCGTTGAGCTGCCGGAAGATGGTCTGGACAAACTCCTGACCAAGCTGAAGGACACTCGCGTTGCCGGTAAGCAGCTGAAACTGCGTCGCTATCGCGAAGATTGATCCGCCCCTGGGCTGATTGATCGAACGTAAAAAATCCCCGACTGGTTCGGGGATTTTTTTTGTCTGCTTTTCAAGGGCAAAGATCAAAGATCAATAGATCGCAGGCTTCGGCAGCTCCTGCAGTGGGGTAGTGCGATCTTTTGATCTGGCTGTTTAACCGAAACGATAAATATCCATGCCCAATGCGCCCATGGTGAATCCCTTGTGCGCCACGCTGAACGCTCCCCCGGCACCCCGCGCAAAATACAGCGGCAATAAGTGCTCATCACTCGGATGGCTGCGCAGCGCGTTCGGAGCCTGCTGGCGGTAGTCATGCAGCGCTGCCTCATCACCGGCCGCCAGTTTGTCGATCACCCAGTCACGGAAGTCCTGGGCCCACGGCTCAACGCTTTCCGGGCCGGCATGCCAGTCCAGTTCGCGCAGGTTGTGGGTGATGCTGCCTGAGCCGATCAGCAGAATCCCTTGCTCGCGCAAACCCGCCAATGCTCGGCCGACGCGGGTTTGCAGCGCCGGACCGTCGCGGCTCGGTAGCGACACCTGCACCACTGGAATATCCGCCTGCGGGTACATCAGCGACAGCGGCACCCACACACCGTGGTCGAACGGTCGTTGCGGATCGAGGCGCGTCGGCAGGTCGCTGGCGGTCAGCCGATCGGCGACTTCAGCGGCCAGTTGCGGATCGCCCGGCGCCGGGTACTGCACTTCAAACAGCGCGCGGGGGAAGCCGCCGAAGTCGTGCCAGGTTTCCGGCGTTGGATGGCTGCTGACCAGTAGCTCGTGGCTCTCCCAGTGTGCGGAGACAATCACGATGGCTTTTGGCCTGGGCAGTTCGGCGGCCAATCGTGTCAGCGCCGGGCCGCTGGCGCCGGGCTCCAGGGCAAGCATGGGAGAACCATGGGAAATAAACAGGCTGGGAAACATGATGGGTTCCTGAGCGTTAAGATGGCCCATCTTCAGTCAGATCATTAATCTAAATCTAATATAAGTTTTAACGCTTTTTGATCGAATTTTTGGGGGGATATATGCAGCATGAGTTCTGGCACAAGAAGTGGGCGTCGAACCAGATCGGCTTTCATCTGCCGCAGGTGAACCCGCATTTACAACGACACTGGCCGGATCTGAACATTCCCGCATCGGCGCGGGTGCTGGTTCCGCTGTGCGGGAAAAGTCTGGATTTGCGGTGGCTGGCCGGGCGTGGTCATCAGGTGCTCGGGGTTGAGCTGTCTTCGACGGCTGTTGAAGACTTTTTCACTGAGCATCAACTACAGCCACAGATTAGCGAGAACGGTGCGTTCAAGGTCTATCGCGCTGACGGCATCGAGCTGTGGTGCGGCGATTTCTTTGCCCTGACGGCAGACGATGTGGCGGATTGCACGGCGCTGTACGACCGTGCAGCCTTGATTGCCTTGCCACCGCCGATGCGCGAGCGCTATGCGGCGCAGCTCCAGCAGATTCTGCCGCAAGGCTTGAAAGGGCTGCTGATCACCCTCGATTACGATCAGGCGCAGATTCCCGGACCACCGTTTGCGGTGGGGGATGATGAGGTGCAGCGGTTACTGGGTACTGGCTGGCAGGTACAGGCGCTGCAAGTGCAGGATGTATTGCAGGAAAGCGGGAAGTTCTTGCAGGCGGGGGTGACGGCGCTGGAGGAGCGGGTTTATCGGGTTTCGCCTCGTTAGTTTGTGTTGGCTGTTCCGGCCTCATCGCTGGCAAGCCAGCCCCACAGTGAATTGCGGTGTATCGAAGATTGGGAACACCACGGAACCCTGTGGGGGCTGGCTTGCCAGCGATGAGGCCTGCATGAACAGCCAAGTACATGGCCCCCACAAAAAAGGCCCGCATCTCTGCGGGCCTTTTTGTTTTTACCCTGGTTGAATCAACCGAGACGACGCAGGGCGTCGATACGATCTTCCAATGGCGGGTGGCTCATGAACATGCGGGCGAACCCTTGTTTGATGCCACCGTTGATGCCAAAGGCATTCAGGGTGTCGGGCATGTGCACCGGCAGGCCCTGTTCGGCGCGCAGACGTTGCAGCGCGCCGATCATTGCGCTGGTGCCGGCCAGTCGTGCACCGGCTTCGTCGGCACGGAATTCGCGTTTGCGCGAGAACCACATGACGATCGAGCTGGCGAGAATGCCCAGGACCAGTTCGGCGAAGATGGTCGCCACGTAGTAAGCAATACCCTGACCTTCTTCGTTCTTGAAGATCACCTTGTCGACGAAGTTGCCGATGATTCGCGCGAAGAACATCACGAAGGTGTTCACAACGCCCTGGATCAATGCGAGCGTAACCATGTCACCGTTGGCGACGTGGCCGATTTCGTGGGCCAGCACGGCTTTCACTTCATCGGGCGAGAACCGCTCGAGCAGGCCCTGGCTGACCGCGACCAGTGCGTCGTTCTTGTTCCAGCCAGTGGCGAACGCGTTCGCTTCGTAGGCCGGAAAAATACCGACTTCGGGCATCTTGATCCCGGCTTCGCGGGACAGTTGCTCGACCGTTTGCAGCAGCCATTGCTCATGCCGGGTACGTGGCTGGCTGATGATCTGGGTGCCGGTGCTCATTTTCGCCATCCACTTGGAGATGAACAGCGAGAACAGTGAGCCGGCGAAACCAAAGACCGCACAGAAAACCAGCAGCTGACTGAGGTCGAGATCAACCCCGTTGGCCGCCATGAACCCGTTGAAGCCGAAAAGGCTCAGGGTGATGCTGGCTATCAGCACGACCGCCAGGTTAGTGGCCAAAAACAGCAGGATGCGCATCATGGTTGTAGAAATCTCCTCAAGCTAAAGATGTAGCGTACTGCGGGGTATATAAGGTGCTGCACCGGGCTATTCAACTGGGTGACTATTTCAAACTGTGTCCTACAGCTGATTCTTCGTCACATAACCCCATTTCCCACAGCAGACACCGACACGGATGACGAACACTCGCGACCCGTCGCCATTGCGTCAGACGCACGTGATCGGCATGAATCGCAAGTGTAGAAGGCGAGCGGAAGCAGGGATTGCAGAAGTGTTGCTGAATCAGACAGTGCGCAACGTTCGGTCGTTGCGCACTGCTGGCCAGTTACTGGCGGTAAGACTTGAGGAAGTTGCCGATGCGGCCGATGGCCATTTCCAGTTCATCGACCCGGGGCAGGGTGACGACGCGGAAGTGATCCGGCCATGGCCAGTTGAACGCCGTGCCTTGCACCACCAGCAGCTTCTCGGAAAGCAGCAGGTCGAGGACGAATTTTTCGTCATTGTGGATCGGGCAGACTTTCGGGTCGATCCGCGGGAACGCGTACAGCGCGCCCATCGGCTTGACGCAGCTCACGCCCGGAATGTCGTTGAGCAACTCCCAGGTGCGGTTGCGCTGTTCCAGCAGACGACCCTGCGGCAGCACCAGATCGTTGATGCTCTGATAGCCACCCAACGCCGTCTGGATCGCATGCTGGCTCGGCACGTTGGCACACAGACGCATGTTGGCCAGCATGTCGATGCCTTCGATGTAGCTCTGGGCATTGTGTTTCGGCCCGGAAATAGCGATCCAGCCAGAACGGAAACCGGCCACGCGGTAGGATTTCGACAGACCGTTGAAGGTCAGGCACAGCAGGTCCGGGGCCAGCGATGCGGTGCAGATGTGCACGGCGTCGTCGTACAGGATCTTGTCGTAGATCTCGTCGGAGAACACCACCAGATTGTGCTGGCGAGCCAGCTCCAGCATGCCCAGCAACACTTCTTTCGAATACACCGCGCCGGTCGGGTTGTTCGGGTTGATGATCACCATCGCCTTGGTGTTCGGCGTGATCTTGGCCTTGATGTCGGCCAGGTCAGGGAACCAGTCGGCACCTTCGTCGCACAGGTAATGCACGGCGTTACCGCCGGCCAGGCTGACGGCGGCGGTCCACAGCGGGTAATCCGGCGCCGGTACCAGCACTTCGTCACCGTTGTTGAGCAGCGCCTGCAGCGACATCACGATCAGCTCGGAGACGCCGTTGCCCAGGTAGATGTCTTCGATACCGACACCTTCGACCTGCTTCTGCTGGTAGTACTGCATCACGGCCTTGCGCGCGCTGAACAGGCCTTTGGAGTCACTGTAGCCTTGCGCGGTCGGCAGGTTGCGGATCACATCCTGAAGGATTTCGTCCGGCGCTTCGAAACCAAATGGCGCCGGGTTGCCGATGTTCAGCTTGAGGATGCGCTGGCCTTCCTCTTCCAGACGTTTGGCGTGCTTGAGCACCGGGCCGCGAATGTCGTAGCAGACGTTGGCGAGCTTGTTCGATTTGCTGAACTGCATGGCGATGTGATCCCGAAAATGAACGATCCAGGCGGCGGATGGACAACCGTACTGGGATTCCTGCGTTTACACACAGACGGACGTCTTGAGCGCGTGGCTCCAAGAATCCGTTTGAATGCGCCCGGTCTGGCTGCCAGACTGGCGCATAACGAGGCGCAATCATACGTGCCGCCCGATCCGTGGAAAAGGTACAGATCGGGCTTTTTCAGCCGCTGAGGTGTGATGATGGAAAAGTTGGAAAAAACCCTGGAAGAATGGCAAGCCATGCTCGACCCCGAGCAATACAACGTGTGCCGCCTCAGTGCGACCGAGCGACCGTTCTCCGGCAAATACAACGCCACCAAAACCGACGGTGTTTATCACTGTGTCTGCTGCAACGAGCCGCTGTTCGATTCCCAGACAAAATTCGATTCGGGCTGCGGCTGGCCGAGCTTCTATGCGCCGATCGGCGAAAGCGCCATGACCGAGATTCGCGATATCAGCCACGGCATGATTCGCACCGAAGTGAAATGCGCCCGCTGTGATGCGCACCTTGGACACGTTTTCCCGGATGGCCCGCCACCGACCGGTCTGCGTTATTGCATCAACTCGGTGTGCCTGGATCTGGTGCCTCGCGAATAAGTTGCACAGTCGAGCGGTTTGATTGACGTTTCTGTAGGAGCTGCCGAAGGCTGCGATCTTTTGATCTTGTCTGTAAAAACAAAATCAAAAGATCGTCCGAACGCGGCCCGAGCCTTCGGCAGCTCCTACACGGGGGTAATCCTATTAATTAAATTGCACACAATTTAATTGCTCGCTATGTTTGCCCTTCGACTATCTGCGGAGACTTTTTCATGCGCGACAACCTGCTGAATATCCCGTGCACCACCATCAAAGGTGAGCAGAAAACCCTGGCCGATTACGCCGGCAAAGCCGTGCTGGTCGTCAACACTGCCAGCAAGTGCGGTTTCACTCCGCAATACAAAGGCCTCGAGGAGCTGTGGCAGACCTACAAGGATCAAGGTCTGGTGGTGTTGGGCTTTCCGTGCAATCAGTTCGGCAAGCAAGAGCCGGGCAATGAGGGCGCGATCAGCGAGTTCTGCGAACTGAATTTCGGTGTCAGTTTCCCCCTGTTCAAAAAGATCGATGTCAACGGCTCCGACGCCCACCCGCTGTTTGTGCAATTGAAGAAACGTGCCCCGGGCGTACTCGGGTCCCAAGGCATCAAGTGGAACTTCACCAAGTTTCTGATCGGCAAGGATGGCCAGTTGGTCAAGCGTTTCGCCCCGGCGACCAAGCCGCAGGATCTGAGCCGCGAGATCGAAGCCTTGCTCAAATGAACAGCCAGTCCGTTGATTCGCTGAAGCTCGACAGTCAGTTGTGCTTCAAGTTGTATGCCGCATCTCGGGCGGTAATTCGTGGTTACAAGCCGATGCTCGATCAGCTCGGCCTCACGTATCCGCAATACCTGGCGATGCTGGTGTTGTGGGAATGGCAGCAATCCGCGCCGGAGCAGCCGACGGTCAAGGCCTTGGGTGAGCGTCTGGCGCTGGATTCCGGCACGCTGACGCCTCTGCTCAAGCGTCTGGAGCAGTTACAACTCGTGCAGCGCCAGCGCTCGGCACGCGATGAGCGGGAAGTGCATCTTAGCCTGACGCCGCAAGGACAAGCGCTGCGTGATCAGGTCGGGCCGCTCAAGGCCCGATTGCTCTGCGACAGCGGGGTGGACCTGGACCGGCTCAACGAACTGCGTAACGGTCTTGATCAACTGCTCGTGCAGATCAAGGCGCTGTCCTAGTCGGGATCCACTGATCCAGCAGCGCCGCCAATTCTTCACGACGAAACGGTTTGGCCAGATAGTCGCTCATGCCGGCAGCCCGGCAGCGCTCGCGTTCCTCGGACATGGCGTTGGCGGTCAGCGCAACGATCGGCAGGTTTGGCCAGCGTCCGCTCTGGCGAATCTGGCGGCTGGCTTCGTAGCCGTCCATCACCGGCATGTTGCAGTCCATCAACACCAGGTCGAACTCGTGGTACTCCAATTGATCCAGTGCTTCGGCGCCATGTGCGGCGACGATCACATCGCAGCCGAGTTTGCCGAGCATGCCTTTGGCCACCAGCTGATTGACCGGGTTGTCCTCGACAAGCAACACGTTCGCGCGTTTGACCAGTGTCGACGGTTCGAGCTGCGCGGCGTTGAGGGTAGCGACTTCAGGTTGCAGGGTGCGCCGCAGGTTCTGGTAGAGCGCATTTCGCGCCAGAGGCCGCGCTTGTTGTTGCAACGGGGCGAGGGCCGCCGCCTCTTCACTGGGCAGGAAACTGCCGTAGGCGGTCACCAGCAGGATTGGCGCGACCAGTGTCGGCCGCAGCCCGAACAGGCACTCCGGGCAATCGGTGATCACCACATCGGGCGTAACACCCAGCAGCGAGTCGTCGATGGTGCGTTGTTCGTAGGCCAATCCCCACACCGGCAACAGACTTTTCAGCAACTCCGCCAGACCGCTGCTGGCAGCGGTGATGGCGAGAATTTTGCCGTGCAGGGGCGGCTGGGCCAGCGCTCGGGTATGGCAGGGCAAAGGCAACTCAGCGCAAAACTGGCTGCCGAAGCCAATCTCTGAGCTGATGGTCAAGCGTCCCTGCATCGCTTCGCAGAGGTTGTGAGTGAGCGCCAGTCCCAGCCCGGTGCCGCCGTATTGGCGGGTGATACCGGCGCCTGCCTGGGTGAACGGCTGGAAGATTCGCAGCTGGGCTTCCTGCGCGATGCCGATGCCGGTGTCGCAAACTTCTATTCGCACACCCTCCTTGTAAGCCGACAAACGCACATCCACCCGACCGAAGCGGGTGAATTTCAGCGCGTTGGACAGCAGATTGCTGACGATCTGCCGAACCCTTGTCGGATCGCCCAATACCAGCGCCGGAAAATGCGGATCAATCAGGCACGTCAGCTCGACGCTCGGCGCCGCGTTTTGCGACAGCAGGTTGGCGGTGTCCTCGATCAGTGAGCCGAGATCGAACGGAATGTGTTCAAGTTCGAGTTGCCCGGCATCGAACTTCGACAAATCGAGAATATCGTTGAGCAATTCCACCAGCACCTTGCCGGAGTCGTGGGCGATCGACAGCTGTTGTTGCTGTTCGGCATTCAGCGGTCCGTCGAGCGATAGGGCGATCATCCCCAGCAGGCCATTGAGCGGCGTGCGGATCTCATGGCTCATGTTGGCGAGGAACGCGGAGCGGGCTTCGGCCATTTCCAGTGCGGTGCTGCGGGCGACTTCGAGTTCTTCGTTGGACTGACTGAGCCGGGCGTTGATCGTCTTGAGCTCGACGGTGCGCGCCGAGACTATGTTTTCCAGTTGGCCGAGATAATCGGTCAGACGGTTTTCGGCATTGCGTCGCTGCTGGATTTCGGTGGCAATGTTTTCGAATTGCTGATTGGCGACTTTGACCAGCACGCCGATTTCATCGTTGGCGTGCCCGGTCGGGCATTCCAGTGTAGTGGGCTCGACACTGCGCGGATCACGCCCGCTGAGCTCACGGATCACCCGCACCAGTGGTTTGGTCAGCATCACGTAGAACAGCGCCAGGAGGATGCCGGTCAGGAGCAGGCTGCGGGCGAAGCCGTTGAGCAGAGTGACTTCGGCGCGGCGCAGAAAGCGGCTTCCGAATGCATAAGTGTCGACCTCAAGTTTCAGGGTGCCCAGCGATTCGTTGGGCAGATGATCCAGATACAGGCGATCTTCGAACCGGCGCTTGGCGCCGAACAGATAGTCACTGATGACCCGATAGCCGCTTTGCAGCTCCGGGCGTTTGACGCTGGCGAGCACCGTATTGTTGTTGTCGGTCAGTTGCGCAGAAATGATTGCCGGTGAGCGCAAAAGCCCCAACGTGAGTTCCTGGGCCAGTTCGGCATCGATGTTGTAGGCGATGCGTGATGCCGGGTTGTGGCTGATTTCCAGCAAAGACAGGATTTCACGGTTGATAGAGGCGTCTTCGCTGGCATAATCGATACCGATTTGCAGCAGGCTGAGCAGCGTGCCCAGAATGAACCCGACCAGCACGGTAAGCCTGGCTTGCTTGTACGACAGCCGGTGGGTGAATTTGATATCCATGGGGTGTTGAACCACTTTCGTTTCCCTTCGCTGCTCAAGCATAGTCGATCATGCATCGATACCGAGGATCCCGAATCGCCTTGTAACAAGGCACGGAGCGGGAATTTCATCTGCGTGTCGTCGCTGGATCGCCATCATCACTGTGAACGTGCCCGAGGAAAAGACGTGGATTCCCGATTAAATGCTTTTCTTGAACGCGCCGAGTCGGTTTTGGCGCGGATCGAACCCTTGTTGCCGGCAACGCGCCCGACAATTGACTGGGGCACTTGCCTGGCGGCGCGCTGGCAGCGTGACGGACGCAGCGGGTACCTGCTGCCGCTGGAAGTCAGCCTAGACATGCGCCTGTCCGATCTGATCGGCGTCGACCGTCAACTGGAACAGCTGGGGCGCAACACCCGGCAGTTTCTCGATGGCATGCCGGCCAACCATGCCTTGCTCTGGGGGTCGCGTGGCACCGGCAAATCCTCCCTGGTGCGCGCATTGCTCGCGGAACACGCCGAGGCGGGCCTGCGCCTGATCGAGATCGAACGTGACCATCTGGCCGACTTGCCACGGGTGGTCGAGCAGATCGGCAAACTGCCACAACGTTTTGTGCTGTTCTGTGATGACCTCTCGTTCGAATCCGGCGAAGGCGATTACCGCGTCCTCAAAAGCGTGCTCGACGGTTCGTTGGAGCAGGCACCGGACAACGTCTTGCTTTACGCCACGTCCAACCGTCGCCACCTGGTGCCGGAGAAGGAAAGTGACAACGAAAACTGGAAACGCGTCGACGGCGAACTGCACCCCAGCGAAGCGGTGGAGGACAAGATCGCGCTGTCGGACCGGTTTGGTCTGTGGCTGTCGTTTTACCCGTTTACGCAAGAACACTTCCTGAACGTCGTCGAGCACTGGATCGGCCAGTTGGCCGCCAAGGCGGGCCTGAACTGGCAACGCGACGAGGAACTGGAGATTCTCGCCGTGCGTTGGGCCACCGGCCGCGGCAATCGCAACGGACGTTGCGCGTACCAATTCGCCCGATACTGGGTGGGACTGAAATTGTTGGAGCACAAGGCATGATTGATTTGCAACAGAGCGGCCAGGGCCTCGAAGGCTATGGCATGTTGGCCGCACAACTGGAATCACTGCTGGCGGACGAACGCGACTTTATCGCCAACGCCGCGCAGTTTTCGGCGTTCCTGTTCGACCAGCTCGATGATTTGAACTGGGCCGGCTTTTACCTTAATCGCAACGAAGAGCTGGTGCTGGGGCCGTTCCAGGGGCAGATCGCTTGCGTGCGCATTCCGTTTGGTCGCGGTGTGTGCGGCGCTGCTGCGGCCACTCTGCAGACGCAGCGCGTTGAAGACGTTCATGCGTTTCCCGGTCATATCGCCTGCGACAGTGCGTCGGAGAGTGAACTGGTGGTGCCTTTGGTCAAGGACGGTCGCCTGATCGGTGTGCTCGATCTCGACAGCCCAAAGCTCGCCCGTTTTGGTGTGCACGATCAGGCCGGCATCGAGCAACTGGCGGCGATTTTCCTGCGCCTGACCGACTGCTGATCACGTGACAAGGCCAGCCTTGCGCAACAGGCTGGCCGGGTCCACGGCATCAATCTGCTGCGGGTCGAGAAAACGCACGGCGTACTGCATGTAGACGCCTTCGTTGATGAACAAGCCAAACAGCTGCGCATCGATGTGTGCCTCGCGGCTCATGGTCGCCATGATTCCCAGGGCTTCGCTTAACGACTTGGCTTTCTTGTACGGGCGATCGGCTGCGGTCAGCGCCTCGAAAATATCGGCAATTGCCATCATCCGCGCCGGCAGGCTCATTTCTTCGCGCCTCAGGCGTTTCGGGTAACCGCTGCCGTCCATTTTCTCGTGATGACCGCCGGCGATTTCGGCAATGCTGTCCAGGTGGCTGGGGAAGGGCAGGTGGCTGAGCATCATGATCGTCTGCACCATGTGGTGGTTGATGATGTAGCGCTCTTCGCGGGTCAGCGTGCCACGCGTGATGCTCAGGTTGTACAGCTCGCCACGATTGAATTTGTAGCGCGGTACGTCCAGCTTGAAGCCCCACGGATTGTCTTCGGGAATCAGCTCGTTTTCGTTGCGTTCAAGCAAATGCGCGGGTTTGTCCGCCAGCAGTTTTTCGCTGACCGGTAACGTCGGCGCAGGCGTGCGTGCCTGACGCTTGTTCTCTTCCCATGAAACGCCCAGACGGTCATCCAGTGTGCGCATCCAGGTGATTCGGGAAAGCTTGTCGAGGCGTTGCAGATTGGCCTCTGCCATCGCCTCACTGCCCAGATTGCAGCGAGCGATAAAGGCGAAGTCTTCGTCCAGTGCCCGCAGGTTCGTATCGCGCAGATCAGCCAGTGAGGGTTCATCACCACCCAGGGCCAGCGCCTGCCAGTAACTGATCCAGGCATCACGCTTGAGCACTTCGAAGCGGGTGCGAATCTCGTGGATCCGGTCATTGATGGTTTCCAGTTTGGTGGCCTTGTCGACCACGTACTCCGGCGTCGTGACCTTGCCGCAATCGTGCAACCACGCGGCAATGTGCAGGGCTTCCCATTCATCCTCGGTGGGCTGATAGGCACTGAAGGCGGGGGCTTTACTCGCCGCTGCGGCCTGGGCGAGCATCAGGGTCAGCTCTGGTACCCGCTGACAATGCCCACCGGTATAGGGACTCTTGGCGTCGATGGCGCCGGCGAGCAGTTGAATGAACGCATCAAGCAATTGCTTCTGTCTGTCTTGCAGGCGCTGACTTTCGATACTCACTGCAGCGGCGCCGGACACCGCTTGCAAGAAGGCGATGCGGTCGGGCCGCAGTTTTTCCATGTCGGCCGGCGTGCCGCTGTCGTTGACCAGCAGGATCAGCAAGCCAATGGTTTCGTTGTGGCGGTTGTGCAGGCGGATGCCGATCAGATGAACGCGGGGTGAGGCCATTGCCAGCAGGATTCGCTGCAGGTCACCCGCCTGATCGACACCGAGATTGCTCACCACATTGTTGGCGCTGACCAATTGTTGGAACCACGCCGGGCCGCTGCTTGTTTGCAGGTCGTGGCCGTGAATATCGAACGTCTCCAACAACTGCGGTGCGCCATCGATGATCAATCCGTATGGCTCCATGCGACTGCTGTCGTTATCACGCAAATAGATCAGCCCGGCCTGAGCCTGGGCGATTTGTACCGTTTCAAACAGCACCCGTTGCAGCAGCGGGGCAAAGCGCGTTTCGGCGCCCAGGGTATCGGTGATGCGGAAGAAGCTCGCCAGGGTGTCTTTCATTCGTGCCATCGACACGCTCAGTTGGTCGACTTCCAGCACCGGTGAGCGTCGGGTCAGGGGGAAATTGAAATCAAAACTGCGGATCGCATCGGCTTCCTTGACCAGCGCATGCAGCGGTTTGACCAGAATCCTCGAGACCAGCCAACCCAGTGGCAGGCACATCAGCAGCGTAGCCAGGGTGATCAACGCGCCTTGCCAGCGCATGCGATAGGCATCGACCAGCAGTTCGTCTTCCGGCACCAGCAGGGCCAGTTGCAAACCTTGCGGCCCACCTTCCTGAATGCTGCTGCGGGCGACAATCCATTGCCGGCCATCGGCTTCAAGGCGATTGGCGGTGGGGGCATCGGACAACAGCGCGTGCAGGCTCGGGCTCAGGTCGGCGGCTTTTACCAGGTGCGCGGTACTGTCATCGACGATCAGACGGCTGCTGTCGGGGTAGGCCACGGCGTTGCCTTGCGCATCGAACAAGGCTATTTCGGTGGACGGCGTCACCACATGTTTGCTGAGGGTGGCAGACAGCGCGGCCAGCGTCATGTCGGCGCCGATTACCGCGTGTTCACCACTGCGTCGAGCCAGCGTGGTGCCGACATTGCGGGTGGAAAAAAATACGTAGGGTTCGGTGGTGATCTGTTCGGTTTGCTGGCGGGCATTGGCGAACCACGCTCGGCTGCGCGGGTCGTAGGAGTCTTCGGGATTGTCCTTGCGGCTGAGCTGAGTCAGTGTTTGATCAAAGAACAGCGATTGCGAGTGCGATGCGCCCTGCAAGTCATGCTCAATACTCCACACCTGGTACGCCGCGGCGTCTGGGGCGTTGAACAGCGATTTCAGGGCCGCAGTGCGTAGCGGACGGACCATGAAAAAATCGCCATTGGCGTAACCCAGATAGAGCGAAGCCAGACTCGGGTTGTCCGTGAGTGACTGGCTGAACGGCTTGAGCAGCGGCAAGCGTTGTTCAAGGTTCAACGCCTGAGTGGCAGGGTAGTCCCCCAGCAGGCTCAGCAGGTGCCGGATCGGCTGATAGGTGGCGGATATGTCCAGGCGCACGTCCTGTTCGATCCGGTTGAACAGCTTCTCGCTGCTCGACAGAATGATGTGCGTGGTCTGGCGATAATTGAACAACCCCAGTACCACGCCGGTGAGCAGCAGGAGAAACGTGAACATGACGCTGATGTGCACGTGCAGCGGGAACCGGCGTTGTTCCGGGCGCAGTGGGCTGGGCATTTCCGGTTCTCCATGACGTTTAACTCACTGCTCAGCGCCTAAGCATAGTTAAGGCAAGCTCATTGCGCCTTGATCGAACAAAACCAGTTGTTGCTGCAGGGCCTGCTCCAGTTCGAGGATTGCCCGGTTGCTCGCCTCGCAACGACGTTCAATCTCCTCTCTTGCCAATGCCTGCGCGCAGGCGTGTTCGAGGGCATCGCAGCATTCGATCACACGTGATGCCTGGGCAATGCGCGCGGCGCCTTTGATTTTGTGGGCAACCACCGCCAGTGCGTCCCGATCATGTTCCAGCGCCAGCTTGAGTAACTCCTGACGATCGAGGCGGCTGCTCTTGAGCAGTTCCACCAGCAGACGCCGAGCCTGCGCGGGGCTGCCGCCGGTCAACATGTTCAGGCTTTGCAAACTGAATGCCGGTGTCGGTGATAACGGGGTGATGCCGTCGACCCACTGCCCGAGCAGACTCAGGCTCAAGGGTTTGAACAGGCAGTCATCCATGCCGGCCTGTTTGCAGCGTTGTACTTCCTCGGGTTGCGCGTTGGCGGTGAAGCCCAGCACCGTGCAGGGTGGGCAGCGATTCTGGTGCTCGTGCTGGCGAATGGCGCGGGTCATCTCATAGCCGTTCATCAAGGGCATGTTGCAGTCGACGATCACCAGGTCGAAGCCGCCATCCTTCCACAGCTCCAGACCGCTGCGGCCATTCTCGGCGACGCTGAAGTGATGACCGAGAAACTCCAGCTGCTGACACATCAACAAGCGATTCGCCGGGTGGTCGTCCACCACCAGTACGCGCAAGGGGGTCTGTGAGATCTTGATTGAGGGTTCGGCCCTGGCGGTGCTCACCTGGGCCGGAAAAGTTTCCAGTGGCAGGGAAACGCAAACCTGTGTACCGATGCCGGGCTGGCTGCTCAGTTGCAACTGGCCGCCCATCATTTCGCAGAGGTTGCGGCTGATGACCAGCCCCAGACCTGCGCCGCTGCGGGCTAGTTGATGGCTGTTCTCCGCCTGGGCAAAGGGTTCGAACAATCGCTGCTGATCCTCCGCACTGATACCGACGCCGCTGTCCTGTACCGTCAGTTGCATCAACGCAGGGGCAGGCGCGTCCGTGCTCATGAGGTCCAGGGTAATCCTGATGTGTCCATGCTCGGTGAACTTGATGGCATTGCTGACCAGATTCGACAGCACCTGTTTGAAGCGCAGGGGGTCCAGATGCACATCGACTGCCAGATCCGGCGGGTTGAAGATCACTTGCAGGGCGAGGTTCTTTTGCCGGGCCAGGCCGTCGAAAATTCTTGCGACAGACGTCACCGTATCGACCAGATTGACCCGTTCCGGGCACAGGCTCAGACGCCCGGATTCAATCCGGGCGATGTCGAGAATGTCGCCGATCAGCCCCAGCAGATCCTTGGCCGAATGGTAGGCGGTGTCTATCGAGGCGCGATCCGGATGCTGCTGGTCCATGCGCCTGAGGGTCAGTTCGAGCATGCCGATCACGGCATTCATTGGCGTACGGATCTCATGGCTCATGGTGGCGAGGAATGTACTTTTGGCGCGGTTGGCCTCATCCGCCTGCTCTTTGGCTGCTCGCAGGTCTTCGAACAGCTGACGGCGTTCGCTGATGTCGATCCAGCCGCCAATGATGCCTTTCACGTCACCACTGGAATCGCGATAGGGAATGATCCAGTGATAGATGGTCAGACGTCGGCCGCCGATGTGCAGCGGCCGGTCGAGCAACAGCGGAATGCCTTCAGCGACGACTCGCTGGTAATCGGCGTGGAAGGCTTGAGCCTCGAAAGCGTTGCTCACGGTACCCTGCATGACGCTTTTGCCAATGACATCCTCGCGCTTGGCATTGAACGTTTCGAGGTAACTGTCATTGCAGCTTTGCAGCAACCCCTGGCGATCGCGAACGTAGATAGGGTGCGGTGTACCGTTGACCAGTGAGCGCATGAATTCGAACTGGTCGCTCAGGGCTCGCTCCGCCGCCTGGCGTTGTTTGATCTGGTGGCGCATGTAGGCGTTCCACGCCAGCAACAGCAGCAGGAGCAGGCAGGCGCCGATGACTACTTGATAGAACAGGCGCTGGTAGTTGCGCCAGATATTTTGCGAAGCCGTGGAGTAACCACGCCAGCGGCCATTGATCACGCCCAGCTCTTCGGGGGAAATACTCAGTAATGCTTTGTTGATGATCGAGTTCAGTTCCGGGTTGTCACGCGCGGTTACCAGCGAAAACGCAGCCTGCCCGGTGCCGATGGTGGTGGTGATTTGCAACGCTCGTTCGAAGATTTGCGAGGAGATGAAATAGTTGGCGATCACCAGTGAATTGACTGCGCCGTCGACGTGACCTTCAGCCAGCATGGACACCGCGCTGAAGGTATCTGCCGTCTCAACCAGTTGGATGCGGGGATACTCGCTTCGCAAGTACTCGACCATCGGATTGCCTTTGGCGATCGCCAGTTGCTTGCCTTTGAGCTGGCCCAGATTGGTGGGACTGTCGGCGCTCTTGCGCGTCAGCAGGACATAAGAGTTTTCCAGATAGGGTCGACTGAAGTTCAGGGTTTTTTCCCGCTCGGCAGTCGGAAGGAGGGCGGCGATAAGGTCGGCCTGATGGCTGTCTATCTGCTGGATCATCTCCGCGTCGTTACGACTGCGCCGGATCTCGAAACGCAGGCCGGTGCGCAGGCGGATCAGTTCGAGAAGGTCGGCGCTGATCCCGCGAAAATTGCCGTCGCCGTCGAAGAAGGTCAGCGGTGCGTATGCCTCATTCACGACCACACTGACGACAGGATGCCGGTTGCGCCATGCTTCTTCGCGCTGGGTCAGTTGCAGCTTCTTGTCGGTGAGCAGCAGATCGCTGCCGGCGCTCCAGCGTTTGGCGATGTTTTCACGCTCGCTGCGCGGCACCGCTTTGAGTACGGTGTCGATAACGCCCAACAACTGCGGATTGTCGCGGCGTACGGCGAAACTGAAACCGTGGGCTTCCTGCTTGCCGAAATTGGCCATGCGCACGTTGTTGAGGTAGCCCTTGTTGATCATGTAGTGCGTAGAAATGGTGTCGCCGAGAAATACATCGGCCTGATCGAACGCGACTGCGTTGATCGCATTCTGGTAGGAGGGGTAGCAGGTAATCAGTGCTTTGGGGTACAGCGCCTTGACCTCATGCAGCGGCAGATAGTGATAAACCATGCTCAGGCGCAATCCTGCCAGACCTTCGGTCAATGTCCGGCTTTCGTCCTCGCGGGTCACGAGCACCGGCTGATCATTGGCGTAGGGTTCGGACAGCGCAAGGTTGGCGTTGCCGGCTTCATAGCCGTTGGCCGTACCGAGCAGGTCGATTTGACCATCGACCAGCGCGCGAATCGCGGCCTCCCGGGAGGGAAAACGTTTGATCCGGATCGACATCCCGGTAGCCTCGCCGATAATCCCGGCATAGTCGGCGGTCAGACCTTCGTAGTCCTGGCCACTGACGGTCATGTCAAAAGGCGGATAGTCCGGTGCGGAAGTGCCCAATAGCAGCTCGCGGCGGGTTTGCAGCCACTGTCGTTGAGACTGTTCAAACGCGACCGGCATCGACTCGTTTGCCGACCGGCTGAGCAAGGTGTAGTCAGGTGAGCCGCCCTGCATGGCGAACACGTTGGCGCTCAGGAAAAACCCTGCACTCAACGCAATTAGATAGTCCTTTAAACGGCTGGGCATGCGGGGTCTCACACGAGTGCGTTGCGTTTGGCCATCTCGATAAGTTCTACAAGGGATTTGGCTTTGAGTTTTTGCATCAAACGTTTTTTGTAAGTGCTGACGGTTTTGTTACTGAGAAACATCCCCTTGGCTATTTCCTTGTTGGTGCGACCTTGGGCAAACAATTGCAGGACCATCAATTCGCGATCATTGACGGACTTGAAGAGTTCCAGTTCCGTATAACGAACATCGTCACTGCGAACCGGATTCAACGCCTGACTGGGGAAATAGTTGTAGCCGGAGAGTACGGCTTTTATCGCGCTGACCAGTTCGCTCAAATCCTCCTGTTTGCATACATAACCGGAGGCGCCCGATTGCATGCAGCGAACACCGAACAAGGTCGGACACTGGGCGGTCAGCACCAGGGTTTTCAAAGGTGAACTCATGGCGTTGAACCGGGCCAGCACCTCCAGTCCGTCGAGTTTTGGAATACTGATGTCGAGAATGATCAGATCAGGCATGCACTCGCGCACCATCTGCATGGCATCAACCCCGTTATCGGTCTCACCGACGACCTTATAACCTTCATGTTCCAGCAGCATGCGTACGGCGAGACGAATGACCGGGTGATCGTCGACAATAAAAACGGAGTTCATAATCAAATCCCATACAAGCACGAATAAAGCGCGCACCTTAGCTCAGATGAATGAGCGCTCGCATGAGCTGACATGGCTCCAGTCGTGTTATCGGATAATTCCTACATTTAACAAGGAAAAAGACTACAGCTGAACTAGGTCGAGCGTAAGTAAGTGCAGGAATTGTATTGGCTTATAGTTCGCCTTTTTCTTTTTGCAAATGCTGGTTGTAATTGGCTTTTTCAATAGTGTTTAAGTTTGGTGGGATCTGGCGAGTTGGCGGGTTGTCTTTAGCGGTTACATTGCGTCATAAATCGACAAGAGTTTGCCGTTGTTAATGGCATCGTGCAGATAGGTGAGCCCCTTGCATTCAGCTGGCCGGGGTTTGCGGCCAGCTGAACGAGGCGAAGTCAGTGACTGGAGCGACCGGTCATTTCCAGCGCCATGTCGCTGGCGTAGCCGTCGGTCATGCCGGCGATGAAATCGATCATGCGCAAAAATGACGTGTGCAGCGAACCTTGCGGGTCAGGCGCGTTGTTGCCCAGCAGATCGAGGATGCGCCGGCTCTTGAACGACGGGGTGCGTCCATTGTGTTGTTCCAGTGCGGCGCCGCAAAACGAATTGAGCAGGATCTCCAGCGTCGTGTAGGCGCCAATTTCGTGCAGGGTCTTGCGTTTGTCCTGGAAGATCTTCTTACGGGCAATGTCCTTGGCGTTCAATACACAGCGCTTGGCCGGGCCATGCATGTGCTCGACCAGATCGCCGTGCAGCGTGCCGGCCAGCAACGCGTCCTGTTGCTCGACAAAGGCTCGCGCCGCTGCATTGGTCAGATGTTCGATGGCCTTGCCGCGCAGGATCGCGAGTTTGCGCCGCCGCGAATCCTGCGGGCCAAGCTGGCGGTAGGTTTCCGGCAGGTCATCGCCCACGAGTCCGAGCAGCAGCGATTCGACTTCGGCGTACTCCAGCAACTCCATCTCAAGGCCGTCTTCGAGATCGATCAGCGCATAGCAGATGTCATCGGCGGCTTCCATCAGGTACACCAACGGATGACGCGCCCAGCGCTGATCTTCGAGTTGTGGCAGGCCAAGCTTGTGAGCAATCTGCTCCAGCAGCGGCAGTTCGCTCTGATAGCAGCCGAACTTGTGTTTCTTGTAGCCGAGGGAGTCCGCGTGACGGGCCGTCCACGGGTATTTCAGATAAGTGCCGAGGGTGGCATAAGTCAGGCGCGTACCGCCGTCGAACTGATGGTACTCAAGCTGAGTGAGCACGCGGAAACCCTGGGCATTGCCTTCGAAATTGAGGAAGTCACCGCGCTCGGCTTCGCTCATGCCATCCAGCCAGCCGCGCCCGGCCGCCTGCTGAAACCAATGGCGAATCGCGTCTTCACCGGAATGGCCGAATGGCGGGTTGCCGATGTCATGAGCGAGGCAGGCCGATTGCACGACCATGCCCAGGTCACTCGGATCGCACCATTGCGGCAGCGCACTGCGCAGTGTTTCGCCGACGCGCATACCCAGCGAGCGGCCCACACAACTCACTTCCAGCGAATGGGTCAGGCGGGTGTGAATGTGATCGTTGCTGGTGACCGGATGCACCTGGGTTTTACGACCCAGGCGGCGGAAGGCGCCTGAAAAAATGATGCGGTCATGATCTTTGTGAAAAGGGCTGCGGCCAAGTTCCTGCGGGCTGTGCAGCGGCTTTCCTAGACGTTCGCGGTTGAGCAGGGTTTGCCAATCCAAGGCTGATTCTCTCCGTCTGATGGATGAATTGTCCTAGCTTCCCGGTTCAGGTCTGCGCCTGCAAGTGGAACTACAGTCCCGCCGCATCAATGTCGATCAACAGCAACCGCTCACCGTTGTCGAAAAATTGCCCGGCCGTCAGGCAATACTGGTTGCTGGTGGCATCACGGTAGGTGTTGGACAGGGTCAGGCGCCGCTCCTCCCAGCCCTCGGCGAGCAAATGGTAGAAGTACGGACGCCAAGACCAGTTGTGCCCCAGATAGCGGTCATCGGATACCCAGCCGTCGTGGCGCCATTCCAGATTGGGGGTCAGTTGCGTGCCATGGCGATCGCATTGGTAAAACCGCAGCAGCCATGGGAAAGCGTCCAGTTGCGGTAATGCGCTGAGTGGCGCACGAGCGTGTGCCCAGTTCTGCAGGATCGCCATCAATTCACTGAGTTGATGGCGCATCTGCATCAATCTTCCTCGCTCGGTGAGCTTCTGCTGAACGTAGCGCTGGCGCAGTTCGGCAAAACGTTGCACAAACGCGTCGGTGGCAAAGAACGCCTCTTGCGCCCGCGCGAACAGAAAACCCTGCACATAACGCGATCCGCATTCCAGGGCAAAATTCAGTTGTGCTTCGGTCTCGACGCCCTCGGCGATGATCCAGCACCCCGTCTTCTCGGCCATCTGCGCCAGGGCCTTGACCACGTCGCTGCTTGGCCCGCCCCTAGCTGCGGCCTGAAACAGGCGCATGTCGAGTTTGAGAATGTCCGGTTGCAGGGCCAGCACCCGATCAAGCTGCGAGTGACCGGCGCCAAAATCGTCGATAGCGATTCGCGCCCCCGCCTTGCGATAGCGGCCAACGACTTCGGCCAGACGTTGGCTGTTACCGCCAAGTTCGGTGATCTCGAAGACGATGCGTTGCGGATCGACATTGTGTCGCGCCATTTGTTTGAGGCTGGGCAGCGCCTGGTCAGGGCGCAGACGGCTGATCCAGTGGGGCGACATATTCAGGCTGAGAAACCAGTCTGCCGGGGCTTCGTGCAGACGGCTCAAGGCGTTGTCGCGGATCTGTCGGTCGAGGCGGCGCAGGGCAATGGCCGGCGTACGCGGATCGGCGAACAACGGCCCGACCGATGTCAGTTGTCCATCAGCCTGGCGCAGACGGCCAAGTGCTTCGACGCCTGCAATACGTCCTGTGGCGGTATCGATGAAGGGTTGAAAGCAGGCGAGCGGTTGCCCGTCGATCACGAGGCCTCCTTAGTCGTTGTTGTTCTGAGTGAACCCGCCGACCGGGTAGGCACGCGGGATTGAACCTCCAGGTAAAGAGGTCAATCCCGCCGACATTGCAAGAATGTAGCCAGATACGTCAGTTCAGCGCTTGCCAGGACTCTGCATGACCAGTCTGATCAGTGGCCCAAGGCTGGTTCCCAGGCGAATCAGTCGAGTCAGGCCACCGACACCGCCGCTTTTCGCGCCTTTGCCGGTGATAAACCCCAACAGCGTGACCGCGGCAACACCCCACAACGGCGCGTGTTTGATCCCGAATCCGCCTTGCAGGTTTTGCGACATGCCACGCATGCGCTGCAGAGGTTGCAGCACTTGCCCGGCTTCGTGGCGGATTTCCTGCCGATGCATTTCCATGCGCAGGCGAATCAGTGCCTTGCGCATTTCCCGACGTGAGCTGTTGTGTGGAAGTTCAGGCAGGCTCATGGCAGCAGGCGCTCCCGGTCGTTGGCCAGCTCTTCGAGCGTGCCATGGAAGGGTGAGGATTCATCGAACACCGCAGCCTTGAGGCGCAATCCGCAGAACGCAGCTGCAAGGGTATAGAACACGCACAGGCCGATGATCGCAGGCAAGCGGTAGGTGTCCCAGAATACGATCAACACCAGCGTCGACAAGCCGACAAGCAACAGCAGGGCAAACACCAAAGCCAGACCTGCGAACAACAACAGGCTGACCGTGCGTGCTTTCTGTTCCTGCAGTTCGATGCCGAACAACTCGACATGACTGTGCAACAAGCCGAGGACAGCGGCGCCCAGACGCCGCGTGGAGGATGAGGTGCCCGCAGCCGGGCCGGATTCACCGATCGACATAATCAGCGCCGAGTAGCTAGCAGGCCGATCAAAAAGCCCACACCGGCAGCGATGCCCACGGACTGCCAAGGATTGGCCGACACGTAGTCTTCGGTGGCGGTGACTGCGGCCTGACCGCGTTCGCGCAAGGTGTCTTCGGTCAGCTTCAGGGTTTCGCGTGCACGCATCAGGCTGTCGTGGATCTGTGCACGCAGCTCATCTGCCTGATCACCGGCCAGAGTGGCGGTGTGCTCGAGCAACCGCTCGGTGTCGGCGACCAGGGTCTGGAAGTCGTTCATCAGGATGTCTTGAGCAGTCTTTGCCTTGATGCTGGCCATGGGTGGATCTCCGTATATGTGGCTTCTGAATCGTTCGAGTATGAGCCTTGCGTGAAGGTTCAGTACAAATGACTGGTACAACTTTTGCTGTGTCGTGGTGCGTCGGCGGTCAGTCGTGCGCTGTTGCCGGGCGTACAGGCCGCAAAAGCCTGACGCAAATTATGCCGGTTCGTGCCAGCACATCGAGCTCGTGCGCCAAAGCGGTTCATCGGCCCTTCAGGTTCATGACTTTGCGGGCGCAACTTGGTGCATGAAATGTGTGCATGAACTGCTTTGGTGCCTTTTTATCTTTCAGGTCTGCCTCTTTATGGAAAATCTGCAAAGCGCTGTGGAAACATTGGTTCACAGCTCCAATACGTTGTTCATCCTGATCGGTGCGGTGATGGTGCTGGCGATGCATGCCGGTTTCGCCTTTCTGGAAGTCGGTACGGTACGCCAGAAAAACCAGGTTAACGCGCTGTCGAAGATTCTCAGCGATTTCGCTGTCTCGACCCTGGCCTATTTCTTTATAGGTTACTGGATCTCTTATGGTGTGACCTTCATGCAGCCGGCGGCAGTGCTGAGCGCCGATCATGGTTATGGGCTGGTGAAGTTTTTCTTCCTGCTGACCTTCGCAGCGGCGATCCCGGCAATTATCTCCGGAGGCATTGCCGAACGCGCGCGCTTCGTTCCGCAGTTGTGCGCCACGGCGCTGATCGTTGCGTTCATCTATCCGTTTTTCGAAGGGATGATCTGGAACGGCAACTATGGTCTGCAGGCCTGGCTGACGGCTCGGTTCGGCGCCGCGTTTCATGATTTTGCAGGTTCCGTGGTGGTGCATGCCATGGGCGGCTGGCTGGCGCTGGCGGCGGTACTGTTGCTGGGGCCGCGCAACGGGCGTTATCGCGACGGACGACTGGTGGCCTTCGCGCCATCGAGCATTCCATTTCTGGCATTGGGCTCGTGGATTCTGATTGTCGGCTGGTTCGGCTTCAACGTGATGAGCGCACAGACCTTGCAAGGCGTCAGTGGCCTGGTGGCGGTCAACTCGCTGATGGCGATGGTCGGCGGCACCATGGCGGCATTGGTCGTCGGGCGCAATGACCCAGGCTTTCTGCATAACGGCCCGCTGGCCGGATTGGTGGCGATCTGCGCAGGTTCCGATCTGATGCATCCGGTCGGTGCTCTGGTGACCGGGGCCATCGCTGGCGCGCTGTTTGTCTGGTGCTTTACGGCGGCGCAGGTCAAGTGGCGCATCGACGATGTGCTGGGCGTGTGGCCGTTGCACGGTTTGTGCGGCGTGTGGGGCGGGATTGCCTGCGGGATTTTCGGCCAGACCGCGCTCGGCGGTCTTGGTGGCGTGAGCCTGATCAGCCAGATGATCGGCACGGCGCTCGGCGTGGCGGTGGCGTTGATCGGTGGTTTTGTGGTGTACGGCGCGATCAAGGCGCTGCATGGGCTGCGCCTGAGTCAGGAACAAGAGTATTACGGCGCCGACCTGTCGGTGCACAAGATCGGCGCGGTGAGCCAGGATTAGGTTTCTTCATCATTGGCTCCGGAATAAAAACCGTGCAGCAGGCGATATCGGTCTCTTCGCACTTGATCGGCTTTCTCTTGTACTTGTCGCGCCGACAAGCCGAGCATGATCAAGGCGTGAGAGCCGAGCATCAGGCTCGATTCCAACAGCTCCGGCACCACTTCACTGGCGCCGGCAGCTTTGAGTTCGGCCAATTCACTGTCGTCGCGGGTGCGTACCAGGATCGGTATTTGATCATTGAGGCGACGTGCCTCCTTGAGAATGCGCATCGCAACGTCGGTTTGATCCACCGCAATCACTAGCAGTTTTGCGCGTAGCAGGCCGACGGCGGTGAGCAAGTCACCGCGTGATGAGTCGCCGTAATGCACGTCACTTTCTTCGGTGGCGGCCTCCTGTACCCGCACCGGGTCATTGTCCAAAGCGATGTAAGGCTGCTTTGCGTTACGCATGAAGCGGCCGATGGATTGACCAACCCGTCCGTATCCGCAAATCACCACATGCTGGTCGAGGTCGGCGTTGAGCGCGCTGATGTGCTCGATCTGTGCTTCCTCATTGGGTTTGCGGTGCAGGGCCGTGGCGATGCGTGGGGCGGCGCGTAACAGGATGGGTGTCAGCAGCATCGAGCAGAACGTCGCTGCAAGCAGCAAGGCGCCAAGCTTTTCGGGCAGCATGCTGTTCTGTTGCATCTGCGCCATCAGCGCGAAGCAGAATTCGCCTCCCTGAGCCAGCGCCAGACCACTGCGCCATGCGGTTTCACTGTCACTGCCGCGCCACTTCACCAGCAACGCCACCACGACGCCTTTGATGATCATCAAGCCGACAGTCAGTCCGAGGATCAACAGGCCGTCGCTGACGAATAATTGCAGGTCGATCAGCATGCCGATGCTGACAAAAAACACCCCGAGCAGAATGTCGCGGAAGGGCCGGATATCGGCTTCGATCTGATGCCGGTAATGGCTTTCACCCAGCAACATGCCGGCCAGAAAAGCACCCAGGGCGGGAGAGAGACCGAGCAAGTGAGTCAGCCACGCGGTAAGCAGCACAATCACCAGCGCCAACAGCACAAATAATTCTGCCGAGCGTGAGGCCGCGACTTCGTGGAACAACCGGGGCAGCAACCAACGACTGGCCAGCAACAGACCGACAAACAACACCACGGTTTTCGCCAGCGTCAGCGGCAATGCCCAGTACCAGGCCTGATCGCTGCTGCCGGCGAAAACGGGCACCAGGGTCAGCAGCAGCACCGCGACCACATCCTGAAACAGCAAGACGCCGACCGCATTCTGGCCGTGGCTGCTGAACACCTCACCGAGGCTGCCCAATTCCTTGGTCACGATCGCCGTGGAGGACAACGCGAGCCCGGCGCCGAGCAGAAACGCTGGCGTTATCGGCATGCCCAGGAGCATCAATAACAGGCCCAGCACTGCGGCGCTGACCAATACTTGCTGACTGCCAAGACGAAACACCAATTGGCGCAAGGCGATCATCTTTGAAAGGGAAAACTCCAGGCCGAGGGAAAAAAGCAGGAACACCACGCCCAGCTCCGCCACGTCGGGCAGATGTTCACTCTCATTGACCCAATCGAATGCATTGGGGCCGACCAGCAATCCCACGCACAGATAGCCCAATACTGGTGGCAGCCGCAGGCGGCGAAACAGTGCAATCACCACTAGTGATGAGGCGAGGATGATCAACAGGTTGGCAAACACTAGACACTCCGAGGTCAGGCTCTGGCTTCTCAAGCGTAGAAGCAAAAAAACCGTAAGCATCGCGTAATCGTCTTTTGCGTGCGCTGATTTGCATCAGGGTTTTGCGCGCCAGCTGCTGCACATGCGCTCAAGCCTTTGGGCGGCGGTGGCTCGACGGGTTTTCAGTGGCGGCCTAGAATAGGCGGATTAATTTGTGGTTGAGCAATCATGCCTCCTGAATGTCAGCTGTTCGGCACCCTGGGGTGTCATCTGTGTGAAGTCGCTGAAGCTGAGCTGATGCCTCTCGTCGAGCACGGCCTGCTGGTTGAACTGGTGGATATCGCCGAAGACGAATCCTGGTATGAGGCTTACAGCCTGCGGATTCCGGTGCTGCGGCGAGTCGACACCGGAGCGGAACTGGACTGGCCATTCAGCGCCGACGAGGTTGTGAATTTCCTGAGTTAGCCTGTTCCCTTGCAGCGCCCGCTGGTCGCCAGCACAAATCCATCCCTTGGCACTTCCGGGCTTATTCGGTTACTGTATGTTCATACAGTAATTGGGTCAGAGGGACGAACCGTGGTCAATGTCGAACAGTTGAAGAACAGCGTGAACCGGATGTCGGTTGACGTGGTGCGCGAGGCCGTTCTGGAATTGCGCCTGGACGGGTTGGTCACGGAAGGCAAGACCCCATTCAACAAGCTGCATTTCAATACATGTTTTGCAGAGATCGAAGCCTTGTTTCAGCGCGCCGGTTATCACAAGCAACTGGACGTGGTCGGGTATCAGGGTCTGATGTACGCCTTGTATGACCCGGGTCGTTGGGAGGCTGTCGACGTGTTGCGCTGGCTCAAGGAATTCACCGACGCGGCGGCGCTCAAATCGATTCCGGCCTGAGGATTCTGCGCTAGGTTCGTTTCCCTCAGTGCTGGATAATGCCGGCCTGCATTGAGGGTTCGAATTTTCATATGTCCACATCAACGTTTTCCGCTGCACAGAATCAGGCCAGCACGCTTTATCTGCCGCCCGGCGCCTGGCTGACCGTACTCGATTGCTTGTGCGAGCATTTCAGCGCCATTGGACGCGAGCAGTGGCTGGACCGGATCGCTCGGGGGCGGGTGCTGGATGCTCACGGTCAGCCGATTGCGCTGGATTTGCCCTACAAGGAAGGCCTGCGCATTCACTACTTTCGCGAAGTGCCGGACGAAAAACCGATCCCTGTGGTCGAGTCGATTCTCTATGCCGATGAGCACCTGGTGGTGGCTGACAAGCCGCATTTTCTGCCAGTGACGCCGGCCGGCGAGTACGTAGAGCAGACCCTGCTGCGCAGGCTGATCCGGCGTCTGGACAATCCCCATCTGGTGCCCCTGCACAGGATCGACCGGCATACCGCGGGGCTGGTGATTTTCTCGGCCAACCCGCTAACCCGTTCGGCCTATCAGTCGCTGTTTCCAACGCGACAGATCGACAAGCGCTACGAAGCCATTGCCCCGGCATTGCCTGGACTCGATTTTCCCTTGGTGCACAAAAGCCGTCTGGTCGATGGCGAACCGTTTTTCCGAATGCAAGAGGGGCCCGGGGTCAGCAACACCGAAACGGCGGTAGAGGTTCGGGAAAAGAACGGCGACCTTTGGCGTTATGGCCTGTACCCGGTGACCGGCAAAAAACATCAGCTTCGGGTACACATGACCGCGCTAGGCGCGAGTATCTGCAATGACCCGTTTTACCCCGACGCACTGAAAGACGTTGAGGATGACTACGCTAATCCATTGAAGCTTCTGGCGCAGGGCTTGCGTTTTATCGACCCGGTCACTGGTGAGGAGCGCGAGTTCGAAAGTCGTATCACTTTGCAGTGGTGACGTCGTTGCAACTTTTCGAGCGCCCATGAAAAAGCCCGCAATCAATGCGGGCTTTTCTGTGTCCGGCGTCGCCGTTGAGCTTACAGCTCTTTAACGGTACGAACCTGATCCTTGTTGATGCGTGTTTCTTTGCCGTCCAGTTGCTGGAACTCGTAGAAGCCCGAATCGTCATCGTATTTCGGGGTGTCGACGGCCTGGATTTCGCGACCATCATTCAAGGTGATCACTGTAGGCGAGGAGCAACCTGCGAGGGTAGCAAGGCCCAGTGCGAGCATGAAAGTGGCGAGGGTCCGTTGAGTCATGAGTGTGTCTCCGAATGGGAATTCTTTTGGTTACTGAGCTTGAGACGTATACAAGGCGTGAGAGTTCCTTGAATAGTGTCAGTCTGACACAGTGTTGTGAGCATTTAACAGTTCGGGAGTGTTGAGGTTGGCCAGTCGCGGGTCGTTGTCGGGGCATTTCAGCGCCATGGCACCCAGCTCGCGCATGACCCGACCGGGGCTGCGTTCGCCAGCGTTCCAGGCGTTTTCGAATGCCGGTGAAAGAGCTGCCGGAATCACACACAACAGCGGTTCCCAATGTTCGTCATGCCACAACATTAAAGGTTTTTCAGGATTCTGATTGGCGGACTCGCGCATGCTTTGCAGCAATGCATGGTCGATCAGCGGGACATCGCAAGGCAGTACCAGCAAGTGCGAATGTCGCGCGGCTTTGAGGCCTGCGCGAATACCGGCCAACGGCCCTGGAAAGTCGCCTTCGTCATCCTCCACCAATTGATCGGCAAGCGGCGCGTAACGCTCGCGATTGCGGTTGCAGGAAATGATCAGGTCATCGGTCAGCGGACGGGTCTTGCGCTGCAAATGCGCAATCAACGGTTCGCCCTGCCATTGCACCAGACCTTTGTCCTGGCCGCCCATGCGTTGGCCGCGCCCGCCCGCCAGGAGCAGAATGGAGCAGGGCGGCAGTTGCGTATCAAAGGTCATGGCAGCTCTCCACAGGGGCGGCGAAAAAACAGGGCGCTGTGATATAACACCGCACCGTTTCTCCTACAACTGGACGAGCCTATGAAAGCCAAGGCTGATGTACCTTTCGTGCCGCTCAATATCGCGGTGCTGACTGTCAGTGATACCCGTACTCTGGAAACCGACACCTCAGGCCAGGTCTTTGTCGACCGCCTGGCAGCGGCCGGCCACAATCTGGCGGCGCGGGTCCTGCTTAAAGATGACCTCTACAAAATTCGCGCGCAAGTCGCCAACTGGATCGCCGACGATGTGGTGCAGGTTGTGCTGATTACCGGTGGCACCGGGTTCACCGGTCGCGACAGTACGCCGGAAGCTGTAGCGTGCCTGCTCGACAAGCAAGTGGATGGGTTTGGCGAGTTGTTCCGACAGATATCGGTGGCCGATATCGGCACCTCTACCGTGCAGTCCCGTGCGCTGGCCGGTCTGGCCAACGGTACGCTGGTTTGCTGTCTGCCAGGCTCGACCAACGCCGTGCGCACGGGTTGGGATGGCATTCTCGGTGAGCAACTGGACGCTCGTCACCGTCCATGCAATTTCGTCACTCATCTGAAGCAGGCCGCGCCTTGTGAATCCCGTGGGTAAGCCGGGCAAGACGGGCTCGCTGATGCCCGTCGAAGTTGCGCTGGCGCGTCTGCTGGAAATGGCTGAAGCGTCACCGATTGCCGAGCAGGAATATTTGCCGCTGGCGCAGGTCGAGGGCCGAGTGCTGGCCGAAGACCTCGTTTCGACCCTGGATTTGCCACCCTGGCCGAACAGCGCAATGGACGGTTATGCCCTGAACCTGGTCGACTGGACGGGCGAAGCCATGACGGTCAGTCAAAAGGTGTTCGCCGGACAATCTCCGCAAGCCCTGAAACCCGGCACGTGCGCGCGGATTTTCACCGGGGCACCGGTACCGCCGGGTGCCGATTGCGTAGAAATGCAGGAAAACGCTGAGGTTCAGGCTGATGGAAGCGTGCGCTTCATCCAGCCGATGAAGATTGGCCAGAACATTCGCCCGCAAGGCCAGGAAACCACGATCGGCGAGTTGATCTTGCCGGCCGGAACCCGGCTTGGCCCGATAGAGCAGGGTTTGGTTGCCTCGCTGGGCTGTGCCGGCGTCAAGGTTGTGCGCAAGGTTCGCGTGGCGGTGATTTCCACCGGTGACGAATTGGTCGAGCCGGGGCAGCCGCTGGGGCCGGGTCAGATCTACAACAGCAATCGGGTGTTGCTGTGCAGCTGGTTGGAGCGCCTGGGCTGCGAAGTGATCGACGCCGGTATTTTGCCGGATGATCTCGCCACCACCCGTGTCCGTTTGGGTGAGTTGCAGGATGTTGATTTGATTCTTTCCACCGGTGGTGTCTCGGTGGGGGAAGCTGATTTTCTCGGTATCGCCTTGCGAGAAGAAGGGGAGTTGGCCCTCTGGAAGCTAGCGATCAAGCCCGGTAAACCGCTGACATTCGGCCATTTCCGCAATGTGCCGGTTATCGGGTTGCCTGGCAATCCGGCTTCGACGTTGGTGACGTTTGCATTACTGGCTCGGCCTTATCTGTTGCGACGCCAGGGGGTGCAGGACGTCGAGCCTTTGAAGTTCACGGTACCAGCAGGCTTTGTCTGGCCAGTTGCCGGTAATCGGCGTGAATATCTGCGGGGCCGTCTTGAGCAGGGGCGGGCGACTATTTACCGCAACCAGAGCTCGGGTGTGCTGCGCAGCGCCGCATGGGCAGACGGATTGGTGGAAGTGCTGGAGGGACGCACACTGCTCGAAGGAGACGAGGTCGTCTTCATCCCGCTAAGTGAACTCCTGGGCTGAATCCTGTTTCGCAAATGCAGGCATGGGCTGATCCAGCCGGTGCCTGCAAAGTTTCATTCGCTCAATGGCTTAGCAGGGTAACCAACTGGTCGAATCGGCTGTTGGCCACCCAACCCAGCAGACCCATCACTACGGCGGTTGCACCCGCCGAGTAGGCCAGACGATGTTTGATCGTTCTGACGTCACTGCGGACTTCGTCCATGTCCCGTCGAATATATTTGAGGTGGGTTTCCAGTTCGGTCACACGAGGTTCCATATCAACTTCTCCAGTGGTCTTCTTGAAATCGGACGAGTGATTCGCGCGACATTCGGTGAGGGGTGCAATCGGATTCACTGGCATTCTGGCTTCACGACCTGGCATGGAGATATCCATCTGCTGCTTCAAACCCCTGCCTGCAATATTTGCCCTCTTTACAATTGCTAAAACCCTTGGAGTAACCTCTCATTACATGCACGTCCTTGTGTAGTCGGATTGATGATCGATACCGCTCGCACACGGTGAACCAACTGTCCTACCGGGTCAATTAAGCCGATTCCTCATGTTTTGTAAGAAAAAATACCGCTGTGTAGGACGCCTCAGCCAGACGAAAGATTTATTTGCCATTCTCAGGGCTTTTTTGCGCGCCACGGTGGTCAAGATGTTTCAACCGATTCAATTCAGGGAGTGACGCTATGAGTGAACGCCGGGCACTGTTGATTCTGCATGGCAAGCAGGCACTCAACGAGGCGGTTCGCACCGCGGTCGAGGACAAACGCGAGCAAGGCTGGGAATTGGCAGTGCGCCTGACCTGGGAGGCGGGGGATGCCCAGCGCTGGGTCGAGCAAGCATTGGCGGACGGGTACACGAAAATTATCGCCGGCGGCGGAGACGGTACGTTGCGCGACATCGCCGAGGCCCTTGCGGCCCACCCGGGGAAAGCCAGTCTTGTCCTTTTGCCTTTGGGTACCGCTAACGATTTTTCCCGCGCAGCGGGGATTCCGCTGGAGCCGGCCGAGGCGCTTGAACTCCTCGATGTACCGCCGCGTGACATTGATCTGGGTGAAGTGGGCGGGCAAATTTTCCTCAACATGGCTACGGGCGGTTTTGGCAGTCAGGTCACGGCCAATACTTCAGAGGATCTGAAAAAGGTACTCGGCGGGGCAGCCTATCTGTTCACTGGTTTGACCCGGTTCAGCGAACTGCACGCCGCTTATGGCGAGCTGCAGGGGCCGGATTTCCACTGGAGTGGCGAGCTGCTGGCGTTGGGCATCGGCAATGGTCGCCAGGCTGGCGGCGGGCATGTTTTATGCCCGCAGGCGCTGGCTGACGACGGGTTGCTGGATATCAGTATCCTGCCAGCGCCACAGGAATTGGTGGGGACATTGAAAAACCTGCTCAGCGATGGATTCGGCATCGACAGTATGTTTGTCCGAACCCGCTTGCCTTGGGTTGAAATCAAGGTAGCCGAGGGGCTTTACATCAATCTTGACGGTGAACCTCTGGAGGGCGACAGCATGCGCTTCGAGGCGCGCCCGGCGGCGTTGCAGATACACCTGCCGAAGGACTCGCCGCTATTGAGCGAAAATCTGGCGCTCAATCGTCCAGACTGATGATCTGTTCGCGTACCGCGAACAGCACCAGGCCCGCCACATCGTAGATTTGCAAGCGCTTCATGATCTGCGAGCGGTGGGTCTCGACAGTTTTGATGCTCAAGCCCAGGCCATTGGCAATTTCCCGGGTGGATTTCCCACGCACGATCAGCCGCAGGATTTCCAGTTGTCGAGCCGTGAGGTTGTGCGATTCGGCGATTTCCGGCTGCTTCTGATTGCGAGTCAGTGCCTGATTGATCACGGTGTGGGCGATGGCCGGACTCAGGTAACGCTCGTTATTGCGCAAGGCTTCCAGGGCGTGTTCGAGCTCGGTAGCCGTGGTGTCTTTAAGAAGATAGCCGTGAGCGCCGGACTCCAATGCCTGCATGATCAATGCAGGATCGGTGTGCATCGACAAAATCAGCACTTTGCTCTGGGGCCGCACACGTTTGAGTCGTTGCAGGGCTTCCAGGCCGCCGGTTTGCTTCATGGAAATATCCAACAGCACGATGTCGGGGCTGAGCTGCTCGACCATTTCGAGCAGTTGCGAGCCATCATTGGCTTCGCCAATAACCGCGTAACCGGGAATATCCAGCACCAGAGCGCGAACGCCGGCCCTGATCAGCGAGTGGTCATCCACCAGAAGTAAGTTGCAAGTCAACGCATAACCTTATTCGTACTGGCCCGCTCGAGTGCCCGCGGCGCCCAGGGGAGAAGTGCTTCGATTTGAGTGCCCTTGCCAGGCTCGCTGGTAACGCTCAGGGTGCCACCCAATTGCTCGATCCGTTCGGCCATCCCGGCCATGCCCCGCTGTCCTTCACGACCTGGATTGGCGGCTGGGGCGAACCCCAGACCGTCATCACTGATCAGCAGCGTCAAGCCTTTCGGCAGGCGCTGCACGCGTATCAGCAGGTTTTTCGCCTGTGCATGACGCAAAATATTGGTGACGGCTTCCTGGGTGATGCGGAAAGCGGCGACCGCCATTTCTTCCGGAATACCATTGAGGCGCTGCTGGCAATCGAGACTCCAGTGCACGCTGGTATTGGTCATTGTCTTGAGCAGATGCGCTCGCAGGCTGGCCTCAAGACCGAGGCTGGTCAACTGGCGGGGATTGAGAATGGCCGATACATCGCGCACTTTGTTCAGCGTCTCTTCGAGGGTTTCGCAAAGTGTGGTGCAGTGTTCCTGCAAATCTTCCGGCATGCGTCGTTTGAGCCATTCGCCTTGCAGCTTGGCGGCGGTCAGCAATTGGCCGATATCATCGTGCAATTCGCGGCTGAGCCGGTGACGCTCGTTTTCCTGGACTTCCAGCAGACGGTCAGCAAGTTCCTGTGGCTGGAATTTTATCGATTTGCGTGACAGCCGATATTGCACCCAGACACAGGCAGTGGCGGCAATATTCAGTAACAGAACGCCCAGGTAAAGTTGCGCGGAAAACCCGTATGTCAGCAGGCTGCCAAGGGCTGCAGCGACGCACAGAATGAGCGTGAACCGACGCGCATTTTCCCGGGAGGGAGGCCATGTAGTGATTGACTTGAGGCTGGCGTACATAACGGATGGAGCCAATGGATGTTCGCTGCGGGTAGACCGGCCGGTGGCTGGCGGGTCTCTGTCTGTAAAGGGTGCCAATAATGCTAAGGATTTCAACGTGGTTCAGTGAATGTACAGGATCACCAACTTCGGGTGGATGCCTTTCTATGGAGTCACTGTGCCATTAACTTGGAAGCAATTAGTGGGCGGCATAATACCACTTAAGATACCGTTGGTCGCGTTTGCTATATATGTCCAATGGGTCAGGAAATACGGCATGTTGGACGCGAGTTCCATAATGGAAATATCGATATATTGAGTTGGATTAGTATCTGCATTGCCAGAAGTTGGAACTCTTCAGACACAGGCAAACCCCTAGCCCGGCAGGAGATACACGCTGTTGTCCGGTGTGAATATTTATTTGATTTGTCGCTGGCAGATACGATTTATGCAATTACGACAATGAGGGTGTGGTCCGGCAACCTCGACGATCACCGTCATGCCGAATCAGGCCTGTCGTTCCGAATAGTTCAGCAATGGCAAACGGTTGGTTTTCAGCACTGGTTGAAACTGAGTTTGTCCGACGTGAGCGGCAAACGCTTCGAGCAGTGAGGTCTGTTCGGTTTTATCGAGGCTCAGTTGCCCGGTTTTATGATCGACCAGTTCAAGCTGCCAGGCCATCAGTGTGAAGCATTCCTTAAGCGCATCCAGGGCCTGTTCGTGCAGATCCACGTGATCCTGTGCCAGATCGAGCAGGCCGTAGATGTGCAGGGAAAACTCGGAAATCGCCTCAAGCGCCAGAGCTTCAGCCCTGCTTGCGAGTTTGAGAAGGGTGCTGAGCATGCAGTCGATAGCGTCCTTGTCGTTGCTGATCATCTGCAGATGGCTGAGGCATTCTTCGGACTTGGCCAGGAGCGTTTCAGCCTCGACAAGAAATTCCGGGAAGCGTTGCGCCCACTCTTTACGGTCGATCGGCATGCTTATCTCCACAACATCATGGCTACTGAGGGGATGCCGTGTGTGACGACGATCGTGGATCGTCGGGAGATCGCGCCCAGACGTGCAGGAGCACAGACTGAGACGTTCCAGAGGGTTTGTTTCCGCTGAACTGCGATCGCACACAATAGCCTGACTCCGTTCATGCAATGAGAATGGCGTCACATTAATGGCTATTGGATATTGCGAATATCAGGTTGGGCCTGATTGTTACTAGGGGAATCCCTTAGACGCGGGAACCTACAGTGCAAACCGTGGTCGCGCCGCAAAGACATTAGCAGATGAAAAACTCAGCGCCAGTAAAGCATGATGTTAATGTGACATCAATGCCCCGATATGGCATTTTGAAAGCGATTTCCATGGGGATCAAGATTCGGCATTCGTAGCCGATAACCCCTCTTAGTGAATTCATCAGAACAAGCCCAGGAGTCATTGATGGCCGGCATTCTCGACACGGTAGACCAACGCACGCAACTGGTGGGTGAGAATCGCCTGGAAATTCTCATGTTTCGACTGGCCGGGCGCCAGTTGTTTGCGATCAACGTGTTCAAGGTTCAGGAAGTGCTGCAACTGCCGAAGCTGACCCTGATGCCTCAGCGTCACCCGTTTGTCTGCGGTGTGGTCAACCTGCGCGGGCAGACGTTGCCGGTGATTGATCTTTCGCAGGCGATCGGTATGCGTCCATTGGTGCCGAGCCCGACGAGCACCATCATCGTTACCGAATACAACCGCTCGGTGCAGGCCTTCCTCGTTGGTGGTGTAGATCGCATCGTCAACATGAACTGGGAAGCCATTCTGCCGCCACCGGCCAGCGCCGGCCGTCAGCACTACCTGACGGCGATCAGCAAGGTCGACGATCAACTGGTGGAAATCATCGACGTCGAGAAAGTGCTCGCCGAGATCGTTCCGTACAACGCCAAGGTCTCGCGCGAAAAACTCGATGATCCGGTCCTGGAGCGCGCCCGGGGCCGCGAAGTGCTGCTGGTGGACGACTCCAATGTGGCGCTCTCGCAGTTGCGTGACACACTTGGACAGCTCGGCGTGAAAATGCACATTGCCAGCGACGGCTTGAAGGCGCTGAACATGCTCAAAGCCTGGGCCGACACCGGCGTGAACATGACCGACAAACTGCTGATGGTGTTCACCGACGCGGAAATGCCGGAAATGGACGGCTATCGCCTGACTACCGAAATACGCAATGACCCACGCCTGCGCGGCCTGTACGTGGTGCTGCACACCTCCCTGTCCGGCAGTTTCAACGAATCCATGGTGAAGAAGGTCGGCTGCGATAACTTCCTTTCCAAGTTCCAGCCGGACAAACTGGTCGATGTGGTGCGCCAACGCCTGATGCTTGATGAAGTACCGGCCTGATCACAACACCGTTTGAAACTGTAGGAGTTAGCCTGCTCGCGATGCCGATAGTCCGGCCAATAGTTTGCCGGTTGTGAGTCCGTCATCGCGAGCAGGCTCGCTCCAACAGTTTGCTCTTTGATTCCATGAGCAGCTCGTATAGGGTGGCTTTTTTTGCCTACCAGGGAGCTGGCCATGCTGCGTCTGAGCGCGCTTTATCGTTATCCGTTGAAATCCGGCAAGGGCGAGGTTCTGCAAGGAATCGACCTGGACAAGCTGGGGCTTGATGGCGATCGACGCTGGATGCTGGTGGACGAAGCCAGCGGCCGTTTCCTGACTCAGCGCGCCGAAGCGAAAATGAGCCAGCTGTCAGCGCTGTGGAATGCCCACGGCGGCCTGACCCTGAGTGCGCCAGAACGTGCTTCGATCGAAATCGACTTGCCCGGTAACGACGCCGAACTTCGCGGCGTGACCATTTGGCGAGACACCTTGCGGGTGCCGGATGCAGGTGATGAGGCGGCGCGATGGGTCAGTGATTTCATTGGTAAGCCGACCCGTCTGGTGCAAATGCCTCTGGATCGTGCACGTATGACTCAAGCGGGTTTTGGCAAGGATGACGATCAGGTCGCGTTAGCCGACGGTTTTCCGTTGTTGCTGATCGGTGAGGCATCGCTGCAGCATTTGTCGCAGGAGGTCGGACGACCGCTGGAAATGCTGCGTTTTCGGCCGAATCTGGTGATAGAAGGCAGTCAGGCGTATGCCGAGGATGGCTGGAAGCGGATTCGCATTGGCGACGTCGAGTTCCGCGTGGTCAAGCCGTGCTCACGCTGCATCCTCACCACCATCGACCCGCAAACCGGTGAGCGCAGTGCTGACCGCGAACCGCTGGCGACGTTGCAAAAGACCCGCGCGCAGGCTGACGGTGCGATGTTCGGGCAGAACCTGGTGAATGACAGCAACGGCCGTCTTGAGGTCGGAATGGCGGTCGAGATTCTTGAGTAACCCGTCACTGAAACAAAAAATGCCCGTGTCCTTGGACACGGGCATTTTCATTGGCGCTTCGAAACCAGCGGTTTAGCCGCGGTATTCGCACAGGTAAGCCGTGTCGACGGCGACTTTCAGCTGGAACTTGCTGTTGGCCGGTACGTTGAACTGGCTGCCGGCGGCGAAGGTTTCCCAGTCGGTGCTGTCTGGCAGTTTGACCGTCAGTGCGCCGGACACCACGTGCATGATTTCACGCTGGGCAGTGCCGAATTCGTATTCGCCCGGGGCCATGACGCCGATGGTCGCCGGACCTTCAGCGGTGCCAAAGGCGATCGACTTGACGGTGCCGTCGAAGTACTCGTTGACTTTAAACATGGGCGATTCCTCGAAAAGGGCTAAAAAGTGGGGCGGCCAGTATGCACAAGGCTTTCAACGCCGTCACCTGCCCGGCGCCAGTCCGGCAAGTCGAGAGTTGACCCTAGAGTGGCAATACCAAAGGCAACAGCCGCGCCGTATTGCGCGCGTCTTCCAGCGCTCGATGTTGCTGGCCGCTGAACTGCATGCCAGCGAGTGCAAGCGCACCGTTGAGCCCCAGCGGCCGCTCCAGACGCCGGGCTTTGGCAAAGCGTTGCTTGAGGTTCATGTGCGGCACTTTGCTCAATCCGCTGTCGATTTGCAGGCGCTGCCATTCCTGCAACAACTGCTTGCGGTCGTAATCGCCCCAACTGGCCCAGCCTTCAAGGCGTGACTGATGCTGAGCAAGCCAGCGTTCGAACGCCGGCCAAACTTCGTTCAAGGTCTGTGCCGCGTCGATATTGGCCTGGGTGATGTGCGTGAGCTGGCGACAGAAGGGCGTCAACAAGGGGCGCCGTGTCGGTTTGACGAAGCGCTGAAAGTGATCTTGCTCGCGCCCGGCACGATCGACCAGCGTGGCGCCGATCTCGATGATTTCCATTTCCGTGACCGGCCAGCCGCCCTCGTCGGTGGTAGCTTCCAAATCAATGACCAGCCAGTGTGGCATCGCAGGGTTCCTGATTTCCGCGTTCTGATAATTCAGAGCGTAGTCAAACCCCGCGGATGCGCTCGGGCGACTACTCGACCTGCAACAGAACCTGACGATTTTTTACCTGATCGCCGACCTTGACCTGCACCCGCTTGAGCACGCCGTCGATGCCGGCCGTGAGCGGATGCTCCATTTTCATTGCCTCCAGCACCACCAGCAATTGACCCTTGCTGACCGCACTGCCTTCGCTGACGAGTACGTCGACAATGGCACCGTCCATCGGCGCCTTCAAGGTGCCGGAACTGACGCTGGTCTGACTGCCGATCACCGCGTGAGTTCGATCCTCCAGGTGCAGACTGCCGGGATGGGTGAACAGCCAGAGTTGCCCGGCATCGAGGCGATAGGCGTGGCGTTGGCGTAAGCCATCGATTTCAAGTGTCACCGAGCATGTGCTGTGATCGATGAGTTTCAGTTCGAGGGCGCGTTCAGCGACGTGCACCTCAATCACATCCCCCGCGCACCTGAGCAGTTGCGCGGTCCAGTTCTGTTCATCAAGACCCAGCCGATAATGCAGCGGCACGCTGGCGTTGTTGCGCCAGCCGCTCAATGGCGCGCGGTGTTGTTGCGCCGATGCCAGATAAAACAGCACGGCTGCGATGGCCAGTTCTTCGGCACTCGGCGTGTGTGTATGCAGGCTTTGGTGATCGCTGAAATGCTGGGGAATGAATCCGGTGCTGAATTCACCGCTGATGAATTGTGGATGTTGCAACAGACTTTCGAGCAAGCGCTGATTGCTTTGCACGCCCAGCAACACCGTGTCCTGCACCGCGCGCAGCAGTTTGCGCCGGGCCTCTTCACGGGTGGCACCGTGAGCGATCAGTTTGCCGAGCATCGGGTCATAGAACGGGCTGACCGTTTGTCCTTCATGCAAACCATGGTCAATCCGCGCGCCGTGCTGCAACGCGGGTTCCCATCCTTGGATGCGCCCGGTTTGCGGCAGAAAATCTTGCGCGGGGTCTTCAGCATAAAGCCGCACTTCCATGGCATGGCCATTGAGCTGGACTTGCGCTTGCGTCAACGGCAGAGGCCGCCCCTCGGCCACTGACAATTGCCAGGCGACCAGATCGAGTCCGGTGATCAACTCGGTCACCGGGTGCTCGACCTGCAGGCGGGTGTTCATCTCAAGGAAGTAGAACTGCCCGCGCGCGTCGAGCAAAAACTCCACGGTGCCGGCGCCGACATAATTCACTGCGCGGCCGGCCTTCAGTGCAGCTTCGCCCATGGCTTGGCGCAACTCGGCGGTCATCACCGGGCAGGGCGCTTCTTCGATGACTTTTTGGTGGCGACGCTGGATCGAACAGTCGCGTTCGCCGAGATAAATCAGGTTGCCGTGGTGATCGCCAAACAGTTGCACTTCGACGTGCCGCGGGTCGATCAGCGCTTGTTCGAGAATCAATTCGGCGCTGCCAAATGCATTCAGGGCTTCAGAGCGTGCCGTGCGCAGTTGCGCCGGCAAATGCGCAGCGTCGTGCACCAACCGCATACCGCGGCCGCCACCTCCGGCACTGGCCTTGATCATCAGCGGGTAGCCGATGCGTTCGGCTTCGCTCAGCAAGGTGGCGTCGTCTTGCGCTGCACCTTGATAGCCGGCGATGCACGGCACGCCGGCGTCCAGCATGGCGAGTTTCGACAGGCGTTTGCTGCCCATCAATTCGATGGCGTCGGCACTTGGGCCGATGAAAATCAGGCCGGCCTGTTCGCAGGCGCGGGCGAACCCGGCGTTTTCCGAGAGAAAACCATAGCCAGGGTGGATTGCATCGGCGCCGCTGCGGCGAGCGGCGTCGAGAATGGCCGGTACGTTCAGATAGGACTGCAGCACAGGTGCCGGTCCGATCGGCACGGCTTGATCAGCCATTTGTACGTGCAGCGCATCGGTGTCGGCGTCGCTGAAGACGGCGACGGTGCGGTAGCCCAGGGCCTGTGCGGTGCGCTGGATACGGCAGGCGATTTCACCGCGGTTGGCGATCAGGATTTTGTGGATGGCGGGCATGGGCTGTTCCCTCGAAAGTTGCGGTGTATGTGCTGGCCTCTTCGTGAGCAGGCTCGCTCCCACCTTTGGAATGCTTTCACTTGTGGTAGCGAGCCTGCTCGCGAAGCTTTTAGGTGGCCCAGCCCGGTTTGCGTTTTTGCATGAACGCCATGGTGCCCTCGATGCCTTCAGCACCCGTCACCGCTTCGCTGAACCACTGCGCCGCCTCATCCAGCAACTCAGTCGATGGTTGCCCGGCACTGGCCAGCAGTAATTGTTTGGTGACGGCATTCGCCTCCGGCGCGCAACACAAGACATGCTGCAACACCTCATCCAGCCGCTCGGCCAGTGCTTGCGCATCCTGCTCGACAAAATGCACGACCCCCAAACGCCGCGCCTGATGACCATCGAAACGCGCGGCGGTCAACGCCAGTCTGCGTGTTTCAGTCAATCCAATGCGTTGCACCACAAATGGGGCGATCTGCGCCGGCAGCAGGCCGAGGCTGGTTTCCGGCAGACCGAATTGGGCCTTGTGATCAGCCATCGCCACGTCGCTGACACAGGCCAGTCCAAACCCGCCGCCCATCACCGCGCCTTGCAGCACGCAGATCAACACTTGCGGCGCGTGCTGGGCTTCCTCCAGCAGCGCGCCGAACGCCCGGTTCAAATCTCGGTAAGCCTCGGCACCCTCGGCGCGGGCATTGGCCATGTCCTTGATGTCGCCGCCGGCACAGAAATGTCCGCCGCTACCGCTGAGCACCAACGCGCGAACAGCACGGTCATCGCGAACGGCCGTCAACACCGCGCGCAATTCGCTGACCATTTGCAGGCTCATCGCATTGCGGCTGTCCGGGCGATTGAGGGTGATGTGCAGCACACCGCCATGCAGTTCCAAAAGCAGCGTCTGGCATTCGGGCAGGCCACTCATTTCTTTTTCCCCGGCAGGATGCCCATCAGTTTGCAGATGATCCCCAGCATGATTTCGTCGGCGCCGCCGCCAATCGATACCAGCCGCACATCGCGATAGGCGCGGGCCACCGGGTTGTCCCACATGAAGCCCATGCCGCCCCAGTATTGCAGGCAACTGTCGCTGACTTCACGGCCGAGCCGGCCGGCCTTGAGCTTGGCCATCGATGCCAGTCGGGTAACGTCCTGGCCGCGAACGTATTGCTCGGTAGCCTGATAGACCAGCGCGCGCAGGCATTCGATTTCGGTCTGCAATTCGGCGAGGCGGAAATGGATGACCTGATTGTCGATCAGCGCATTGCCGAAGGTTTTGCGTTCCTTGCAATACTCGATGGTGCTGTCGACGCAGTATTCCAGGCCCTTGATCATGTTCGCCGCGCCGAACAGGCGTTCTTCCTGAAACTGCAACATCTGCATCATGAAGCCGGCGCCTTCATGGCCGATGCGGTTGCGTTGCGGCACGCGGACATCGTCGAAAAATACCTGCGCGGTTTCCGAGCTGCGCATGCCGAGCTTGTCCAGGTGCGAGCTGAGGCTGATGCCCGGCGTGGTCATCGGCACCATGATCAGCGACTTGTTGATGTGCGGCTTGTCGTCCGAAGTGTTGGCCAGCAGGCAGATGAAGTCAGCGCTCGGCGAGTTGGTGATCCACATCTTGCTGCCGTTGATCACGTAGTCGTCACCGTCCTTGCGCGCGGTGGTTTTCAACCCGGCAACGTCCGAACCGGCACCTACTTCCGACACGCCGATGCAGCCAACCTGCTCGCCGGTGATTGCCGGGCGAAGGAACTCTTCGCGCAGTTCATCGGAGCCGAACCGCGCCAGCGCCGGGGTGCACATGTCGGTCTGTACACCAATCGACATCGGGATGCCGCCGCAATGAATGGTGCCGAATTCTTCGGCCGCGACAATCGAGTAGCTGTAATCAAGGCCCATGCCGCCGAATTTTTCCGGTTTGGAAATGCCCAGCAGGCCGAGGTCGCCGGCTTTGCGGAAAATCTCGTGGACCGGAAAACGTCCGGCCTTTTCCCATTCATCGACGTGCGGGTTGATCTCGTGTTCGACAAACTGGCGGACGGTGCGGCGCAGTGCTTCATGTTCCGGGGTGAAGATCATTTTTATTGTTCTCCGTAAGATCCGTGGCCGTCAGAAGCGGCTGACGCCGAAGCTGTTGGTTTGCAGTGCGCGAATGTCGGCTTCGTGGCAAATATCCAGCAAGTACCCGAGCAGGGTGCGAGTGTCGCGCGGGTCGATCAAGCCGTCGTCCCACAGGTTGGCACTGCCATAGAGCGCGGTGGACTGGCTGTCGAGTTTCTGCGCAGTGACCTGTTCAAGCATGTCGAGCATTTTCGGGTCCGGCACCAGACCATCCTTGTGCTGTTTGGCTTCGGTGACGATACGCAACACTTTGCCAGCCTGCGCACCGCCCATTACCGCCGTGCGGCTGTTGGGCCAGGCGAAAATGAACCGTGGATCGAGGCCGCGCCCACACATCGCATAGTTGCCGGCACCGTAGGAGCCGCCGACGACCATCGTCAGTTTAGGCACCCGTGCGTTGGCCACCGCCTGAATCAGTTTCGAACCGTGTTTGATCACCCCTTGCTGCTCGGACTCGGTGCCGACCATGAACCCCGTGGTGTTATGGAAGAACAGCAGCGGCGTCTGGCTCTGATCGCACAGTTGAATGAACTGCGCAGCTTTGCTCGCACCCTTTGGCGTGATCGGGCCGTTGTTGCCGATGAAGCCGCAGGCGCGACCCTGGATTTTCAATTGGCCGCAAATGGTTTGCTGGTCGAACTCGCCCTTGAACTCGAGGAAGTTCGATTCGTCAGCGATGCGCGCAATGATTTCGCGCACGTCGTAAGGTTTTTTCGGATCGTCCGGGATCAAGCCGAGCAGTTCTTCGATGGGGTAAAGCGGCTCTTTGTATTGTGGCTCCGGTAGCCACGGCAGTTGCTCGTTCCATGGCAGCATCCGCAGAATCTCGCGCACTTGTCGCACGCCATCGGCATCGTTCTCGGCCAGATACTCGGCCGTGCCGGCGACCTGCGCGTGCATCTCGGCACCGCCCAGTTCTTCATCGGTCGCCACTTCGCCGGTCGCGGCTTTGAGCAGCGGGGGGCCGGCGAGAAACAGCTTGGCCTTGCCGCGCACCACCACCACGTAATCCGACAAACCCGGTTGATAGGCGCCGCCCGCCGTAGCCGAGCCATGCACCACAGTGATCTGCGGCAAACCCATCGCTGACATGCGTGCCTGATTGGCAAAGCTGCGCGCACCTTCGACGAAAATCTCCGCTGCGTAGTTGAGGTTTGCACCGCCGCTTTCGGCGAGGGTGATGACCGGCAGTTTGTTTTCCTGGGCGATCTGTTGCAGGCGCAGGGATTTTTTCAGGCCGCTGGGCGAAATCGTGCCGCCCTTGATTGCGCTGTTATTAGCGACGACCATCGCGCGGATGCCTGACACGTAGCCAATGCCGGCGATCAAGCCGCCACCGGCAGCGCTGCCGTCCTTGTCGTCATGCAGTTTGTAACCGGCGAGGCTGGCCAGTTCGAGAAAAGGTGCGCCGGGGTCGAGCAGCAGATTGAGGCGTTCGCGGGGCAGCAGTTGCCCGCGCTTGTCGAATTTCGCCTTGGCTTCAGCGGCCTTGTTCAGCAGGTTCTGTTCGAGTTGTTGCACTTGCTCGATGGCGGTAAGCATCGCCGCGCGGTTGCGGGCGAACGCCTCGCTGTGCGGGTCGAGTCGGGACTGGATCTGCGCCATGGCTTACTCCTTGTCCTTGAGCACATCGGGAAGGTAGGCCCGGTGAAAACCATTGAACGACTCACTATGAGACGCCTTGTGCAACGGCCAGGCGCGGCTCCCGAGGCTGGCCGCACCATCGATTTTCAAGGTACTGCCACTGATGAACGCCGCCGCCGGACTGAGCAGAAACACGATCGCCGCGCTGACTTCCGATTCGGTGCCGATGCGCTTGAGCGGCACATGTTCGCGCAGGGTCGGGATCACCGCTTTGAACGCGCCTTCATAGGTGTCCATGCCGCTGGAGGCAATCCAGCCCGGCGCCACCGCGTTGACCCGAACCCCGGCGTAACCCCACTCGAACGCGGCGGTTTTGGTGAAATTGTCCATGCCCGCACGCGCCGCGCCCGAATGGCCCATGCCGGGCATGCCCCCCCACATGTCGGCGAGCATGTTGACGATGTTGCCGCCGTGCTTGCTCATCGACTGGTTGAACACTTCCCGCGCCATCAGAAAACCGCCGACCAGGTTGGTGCGCAGTACGGTTTCGAAACCTTTCTGATTGATCGAAGCCAGCGGCGCCGGGTATTGGCCGCCGGCATTGTTGACCAATCCATGGATCGGCCCGTGGTCAGCGATCAATTCGCTGACCAGTTGTCTGACCGCTTCCTCATCGCGAATATCGCAAGCCTGCCAATGCGCGCAACCACCGTCCTCGGCAATTTCGGCGGCGACTTTTTGCAGCTTTTCAGGTTTGCGCCCGACCAGCAGCACATGGGCGCCGAGTGCTGCCAGTTCATGGGCGGTGCAGCGCCCGATGCCGCTGCCACCGCCGGTGACGATGATGGTCTGGCCGCGGAACAAATCGGTATTGAAAATCGACGCGTAAGCCATGCAAACCACCCTCTAGTCGAACTGTTCGGCGATGCTTTGTGGCACCGGGATCTGGATTTCCAATAGTTGCTGGGCGAAGGCTTTACCTTGCGGGTCGATGCGCAGACTGGCCACACCACCGCCGCCGAGGGCGTTTTCCAATAGAAAGTTCAGGCTGTGGGTGCCGGGCAGATACCAGCGTTCGACCCGGCCGTGAATCGGGTCCAGAACGTGGCTCATCCAGTCGACGATCACCGCCGGCGTTAACGCTTCGGCGATCCACGGCAGGTATTCGGGCTTGCGCGGCATGACGCCGATATTGCTGTGATTGCCCTTGTCACCGGAGCGCGCCACGGCCAGTTTCACCAACGCTACGCTGGCGTCGGCGCGACCTTCAGGTTTGGGTGGTTGCTCGGCGATGGGCAAGTCCTGGCTGTCGAGTGCGGTCAGCGCGGGCAGGGCACACGGGTGATTTTCACCGGTCATGTTGATGTGCAGGTTGCAGGCGCTTTTGTCGATCAGGAACGAGAACAGACGGATGACCGGATAGACCGTCGGCCGTCCGCCAACGATGCCGGTCAGCCCCGGTGCCATGCCGGTTGCAGCCTGGGCTATCTCCCGGGAGAACAGAATCAGCGCCTGCTTGTTCGGATGGCGCACGGCAAGTTTGATCACCACTTCGCGGGTGTCGCGGCGCTGCCCGTGAGGGCCGTAGGTGGCTTCGCTGCCGAGCAATTCTATGTGGGTTTCGCTGTAAGGTGCCCAACCGCGCTGGCTGAACATTTCCGACGTCTTGTCGATGATCGCCTGGCTGACGCGACGGGCCTTGTCCACCGCATCGATGCCGGCGATCAGGCAACTGGCGGTACAGCGAAAGCCGTCCGGATACGTGGCACTGACCTTGTATTTGTCGCTGGGCGGCAGGCCTTTGGCATCATGCACCTGCACCGCGTTCTTGCCTCGCTGCTGAAGTTTGACCTGAGTGAAATCGCAGATTACATCGGGCAGCAAATAGGCCTGCGGATCGCCGATTTCGTAAAGCATCTGTTCGCCGACGGTCAGTGGCGTGATCAGCCCGCCGGAGCCCTCGGGCTTGCTGACGATAAACTGGCTGTCGGCACTGACTTCAACGATTGGAAAGCCGATGTGTTCGTAGTCCGGCACCTCGTGCCAGTCGGTGAAGTTGCCGCCGGTACACTGCGCGCCGCATTCGATGATGTGCCCGGCCAATGCGGCCTGGGCGAGTTTGTCGTAGTCGTGCCACGACCAGCCGAACTCATGCACCAACGCTGCACTGACTACAGCGCTGTCGACCACGCGCCCGGTGATAACGATATCGGCGCCCAGGCGCAACGCTTCGACAATGCCCGGCGCGCCGAGGTAGGCGTTGGTCGAGACGCACATCGCAGGCAATGGCGCACCGGTGAACATCTCGCTAATGCCCTGGGAGGCGAGTTGCTTGAATTGCGGTTGCAGGTCATCGCCCAGCAGCACCGCGATTTTCAGCTTGATGCCGGCTGTATCGCAAACGGCTTGCAGTGCGGCGGCGCAGGCCTGGGGATTGACGCCGCCGGCGTTACTGATGACGCGGATATTCTGCTCGGCCAGTTGCGGCAGCAGCGGGGTGAGGACTTCGATGAAGTCGCTGGCGAACCCGCCTTGCGGATCCTTCATGCGCGCGCCGGCCATGATCGACATCGTGATCTCGGCCAGGTAATCGAACACCAGGTAATCCAGGCGTCCACCGTCCACCAGTTGGGCGGCGGCGGTAGAGGTGTCACCCCAGAAAGCACTGGCGCATCCGATGCGGACGGTGGTTGGCATTTTTTATCTCCGACTCAGGGACCTGCGACAGAAGTGTCTGGAGGCTACCAAGCAAGCGCTTGGTTTGTAAACAGTTGAAATATCTTCTGCCCGAGCGCTTGCTTGGTTATCGTTGGCGGCTTAAATTGCGCGCAATCCTGCGGTTTCAGGGGGCAACAGATTGGGCGACTGTAGGAGAGAGCGGGTGGACGAGCAAAAAGCCCTGAGGGTCATGCGCGAATTGGTCGATCAGGGCCTGTTGACCGACCCGGACAGCGCCCGCGGCAAACTGCTGCAAGTGGCGGCTCACCTGTTCCGCAACAAAGGCTATGAGCGCACCACGGTTCGCGATCTGGCCGGTGCGGTGGGCATTCAGTCGGGGAGCATTTTTCATCACTTCAAAAGCAAGGACGAAATCCTGCGTGCGGTGATGGAGGAAACCATCCGCTACAACACCGCTTTGATGCGCGCGGCGCTCGCCGATGCGACCAATGTGCGCGAGCGCGTGTTGGCGCTGATTCGCTGTGAATTGCAGTCGATCATGGGCGGCAGCGGCGAAGCCATGGCGGTGCTGGTCTACGAATGGCGCTCGTTGTCTGAGGATGGCCAGGCCAAAGTCCTCGCCTTGCGCGATGTTTATGAAGACCTTTGGCTACAGGTGCTCGGGGAGGCCAAGGAAGCCGGGTTTATTCGCGGCGACGTATTTGTCACTCGGCGTTTCCTCACCGGCGCCCTGTCCTGGACCACCACCTGGTTCCGTGCCGGCGGCAGTCTGAGCCTTGATCAGTTGGCTGATGAGGCCCTGATTCTGGTGCTTGAAGAGCGTTGAAGCGCTTTCTATGGGGCCGGGAAACTGGCTAACTGGGCGAAACCGCCTAGCTTGAATGCATTGATCGGTATTTTTTCGGGGAGTGGGGTGTTTTGAAGTCTTTGCCAAGTCGGACCGCCGCGAGGTTATTGCTCGCAGCGCTGGCTGCATTATGGGTATTGCCCGCTCAGGCAGCGCAATTGGTTCGGGTCGGTGCCGCGCACTTTCCGCCTTATACCGTTCGCCCCGAAAACGGTGCCGACACCGGTCTGTTGCCGCAGATGGTCGAGGCATTGAACCGGCTGCAAAGCGACTATAAGTTCGTTCTCGTACCGACGTCGATTCCGCGCCGTTTCGGTGATTTCAAGCAGGGCCGGATCGACATGGCGATCTTCGAGAACCCTGATTGGGGCTGGAAGGAAATCCCTCACAACGACGTCGATATGGGGCTTGAGGACGCCGAGATTTTTGTCGCCCAACGTGAAGACGGTCGACAACAGAACTATTTTGCCGACCTCAGCGGCAAGCGTCTGGCGCTGTTCAGTGGCTATCACTACGAGTTCGCCAGCTTCAATGCCGACCCGAAATTCCTCGCGCAAAACTTCAAGGCCACGCTGACCTATTCCCACGACAGCAATCTGTTGATGGTGCTGCGCGGGCGCGCGGATATCGCGCTGGTGACCCGTTCTTATCTGAGTGATTACCTGCTGCGCAACGAAAAGGTGCGCGATGAATTGCTGGTGTCCCAGCGCATCGATCAGGTCTACCACCACTACGCCATCCTGCGTCCGACCGCGCCGATTACCGGCGAAGAGTTCAGCAAGTTGCTACAACGCCTGCGCGACAACGGCGAGATGCTGAAGATCTTCGATCCTTACCGGATTGCCGTGGTGCCAGTGCGCGATCAATGACCGAGATGCTGTTGGAGTCTGAACACGTCAGACTACCACCCGGCAATAGTTAATTAACCTGTCAGAACTGACAGTGGTGGAGCCTGAGTATTCCTGTTTGAATCGTGATCGTACTGATATTCGATGTACGAACCTATCTTGCAGGAGTCTGAGTAATGACACATGCCAGGGAAATGGATTTACCAGTCCCCGTAATAAAAGAAGCGCTCACTAACAATACGCTGTATCCAATGCACGCTCTTGGCGGAGCAACAGCAGTCGTTGAATATGAAATGGACACTGCTGACAGCATTATTCTTTATTGCGCCGGGCCGGCAGGTATACCGAATCCAACTTTCGAAAAAAAGCAAGGTGATGAAAGTGGGGGCGTGGAATTTGATATTCCTGCCAGCACGATCGGTGCCTGCATCGGTAAAACTCTATTTATCTGGGGCGGTTACAGGAGCTGAGTGCAACACGGTTATTGAATTGAAGCTGGAGCATCATGCCGCATAGCCATAGCTTCCTGCATCACCTCGTCCATAACCTCGATCGGACACTTGAAGTCGAAGCGCTTA